>NZ_JBITBT010000035.1:0-92668 GCF_044452505.1 Amycolatopsis sp. NPDC051903
ATGATGGTAACGACGGTCTGGATCACCTTGTCAAGGCTGGAAAGCGTGCCTTGACAAGGTGATCCAGACCGCGTGGGGGCTTCGGATCGAGGTGCAGGGCGGAGTCTGGGTACGGGTCTTGTCGGGTGGGTCCGTGGCGGTGGCGCAGGTGGTGCGCGGCGGCGGTTTCGTACGTGGCGTGCGTGCGGCTGGGGGTGTGGGGTGGTGGCGTGATCGCCTGATTGATCTTCAGAAGGTGCAGGTGGTGGGGCCGAAGGTGAAGTCCGGGGTGGTGACGGTGATGCCGCGGGCGTCGGTGGGGTGGCCGGTGGCGGAGAGGGCCGCGACGGTGGTGCAGACGATTTGGTCCAGGCCCAGGTAGATGGTCTTCACGGAGTACGGGACGGTGACCGTGGGCGGAGTGGCTGTGGTGTCGACCGTGGCGGGGGTCGTGCCGGTGGGCAGGAAGGAGTAGAGGCCGGTCTTCTGTTCGGCCGGGGTGGGGCCGAGGAAGAGTTCGGCGAGGGCCAGGTCGGGGGTGACGGGGCTGCCCCAGTGGCGCACGACCGGGGTGAGGCTGCCGTCGACGGCGAAGTAGAGGGTGAGCTGGCGGTCGGCGTCCGGGCCGGCGGCCTGGGGCGCGGGGCCGGCGGGGATGACGGGGGTGGGCTGGATGCCGCACGCCGCGAGGAGCACCAGCAGGGTGAGGGTGGCGAGGAGTTTCTTCATCGGGACTCCGGGTGGCGCGGCAAGCGGAGCGTGAAGCGAGCACCCGAGCCGGTGTTGGCCGCCTGGACGTCGCCGCCGTGCAGGCGGGCGTTTTCGCGCGCGATGGACAGGCCGAGGCCGCTGCCGTCGGAGCGGGCGCGGGAGGTGTCGGCCTTCGTGAAGCGGTCGAAGACGTGCGGGAGCACGTCGGCGGGGATGCCGGGGCCGTGGTCGGTCACGGTCAGGGTCACGGTTCGCTCGTCGGCGGCCAGGTGAACCTCGACGGGCGGCGCGCCGTGGCGCAGGGCGTTGCCGACGAGGTTCGCGACGACGATGTCGAGCCGGCGGGGATCGACGGTGGCGGTGACGCCGTCGGGCAAGTCGGTGGTGACGCCGTCGGTGGCCGACCAGCCCCGGGCGGCCAGGCTGTCGGTCACGGCGCGCGCGACGTCCCACTCCTCCAGGCGCAGTTCGGCGCGCCCGGCGTCGAAGCGCGAGATCTCCACCAGGTCTTGCACGAGCCGCGTGAGGCGCCGGGTCTCGGCCGACACCAGGCGCGCCGCGACGGCCGTGTCGGCGGGCAGGTGCTCGGCGTCCTCGTCGAGCACGTCGGTCACGGCATTCATCGCGGCCAGCGGGGTGCGCAGTTCGTGGGACACGTCGGCGACGAACCGCCGTGCGTCCGCCTCCATCGCGCGCAGTGTGCCGACGGTCCGCTCCAGCTCGGCCGCGGTGCTGTTGAACGTGGTCACCAGCTGGGCGAGCTCGTCGGAACCCTTCGCCGGCAAGCGCACGTCGAGCTGCCCGTCGCCGAGCTTGCGGGCCGCGGTGTTCAGCGCGCGCACCGGTCGCAGCACCTGCCGCGCCGCGAGCAGCGCCAGTGCGACGGCGATCGGCAGCGCCAGCGCGGCCGTCTGCCACGCGCGGGCCGCCAGCCGGTCGATCGCGGCCTGCTGGTCCACCAGCGAGACGCGGGCGTACACCTCCACACCGGTGTGGACGACGCGGTCGCCTCGGCGCTGCACCACCGGCATGCCGATCAGCAGCTGCGGGGTGTCGTCGCGGATCACACGCTGGAACTGGATGGTGTCCTCGTCCGCCACCTGCCGGCGCAGTTCGGCGGGCACCTCCGCGGTGCTCAGGCGCGACACCGAGTGCAGCCCCTGGTAGACGGCGACGGTGGCACCCTTGAGGCTGTCGGCGAAGTTGTCGAGCTGCCGCTGGTCCGGGGGTAGCGTCATCTGCGGCAGGTACGCCGTGACCTGGTCGCGCAGCTGCAGCATGGCCGGGTCCTGCACGCCCTCGAGGATGGTCGTGCGGGCCGTGACGTAGCTGGCGCCGGCCGCCGCGGCCGCACCGACGAGCGTCATCGCCGCGAACGACAGCACCAGCCGGGGGCGCAGGCCCGCGAGCCGCGGACGTCTCACGAGCGCCCGAACCGGTAGCCGAACCCGCGCACCGTCTGCACGTGGTCCGGCCGCGCGGGCACGTCCTCGATCTTCGAGCGCAGCCGCTGCACGCACGCGTCGACCAGCCGGGAATCGCCGAGGTAGTCGTGGTCCCACACGGCGCTGAGCAGCTGCTGGCGGCTGAACACCTGCCCCGGCGTGCGGGACAGCTCCAGCAGCAGCTTCAGCTCGGTCGGGGTGAGCGCCACGGCCTGGCCGTGTTTCGTCACGAGCATGCCGGCGCGGTCGATGACGAGCTCGCCGTGGCGTTCGACCTCGCCCGCGCGCGCGTCGCGGTCGACGGCGGCGCGGCGCAGGACCGCGCGGATCCGCGCGTCGAGCACGCGTGGCTCGACCGGTTTGACCACGTAGTCGTCGGCGCCCGCTTCCAGGCCGGCGACCACGTCGAAGTCGTCGCTGCGCGCGGTCAGCATGATGATCGGCACCTCGCCGGAGGTCCGCATGCGCCGGCACGTCTCGAACCCGTCCATGCCGGGCAGCATCAGGTCGAGCACCACGAGGTCGGGCGACTGCTCCTTCAGCACCTCGACGCCGGCCTCACCCGACTCCGCCGTGTGCACCACGTGGCCCTGCCTGCGCAGGGCCAGCTGGAGTCCTTCGCGCACGGCCGCGTCGTCCTCTACCACCAGAACCACTGCCACCGGAGCCATTATTCGGAAAACCGCAGCCCTCGGCGAGCCGGGGCGATCTTGTAGCAAAACCATGACACTGCTCTGACCCGACCACTAAATCCCGCGCCGAGACTCGGGCGCATGGCAGTGACGTTCCCCGAGGCACCCCCGATCACCCCGTCCGGACCCCCGCGCCACGCGCTGGTGGCGAAGACGCCGTCCCGCACCGCCGTGCTCGTCGCGGCGGCGGTGGGCAACGCGGTGGCCTTCCTCGTGGCGTACCTGCTCTTCGTCCGCACGGCGGCGGGGCAGGAGGCGGAAAACGGCGTGGTCCACAGCGCACAGGCCGCCGGCCGGTCCACTGTGGACTGGGCGGAGCCGCTGCGGGACGTCGACCTCGTGGTGGTCCTGGGCGCGGTCGCGTTGCTGGTGCTGGCGCTCGCGCTGGTGCGGCGCCGGTTCACGCTCGGCGTGACGGCGCTGGTGCTGCTCGCGACGCCGCTCGCCGTGGCCCAGCTGCTCAAGATCTACGTGCTCGACCGCCCGGGCATCGACGACGGTTACGCGGTCGCGGGCCACAACAGCTTCCCGAGCGGGCACGTCAGCGCGGCGACTGCGGTGCTGCTCGCGCTGGCCGTCGTGCTGCCCGCCCGGTTCCGCACCTGGGTGCTCGCCGTGGGTTCACCCGGCGTCGCTTGGGTCGCCGCGGCGACCGTCGCGCTCGGCTGGCACCGGCTCTCCGACACCGTGGGCGGCTGCCTCTTGGTGGCCGCGGTGGTGTGTGCCGGCGCGGCGGTCGTCTCGGCCCGGCGGCCCGACGGCCGGCGAGTCCCGGTGCTGCCCGCGGTCACCGCGCTGCTGGGGCCGGTGGCCGTCGTGCTCGGCGGGTTCGCGGTGCTCGGCTCTTCGACGTCGGAGGGCGCGCGGTTCATCGCCGCGGTGCTCCTGGCCGCGGTGTCGGCGGTGGCGCTCGTGGCGCTGGTGACCGGTCCGGTGCGGCGCGTGAACTTCGACCCGGGACGCGCGGGGCGGGCCACGCGGCTGAGCCGCTGATCGAGGGCCAGTTCCCGGCGATTGG
The DNA here is from genome assembly GCF_044452505.1 of Amycolatopsis sp. NPDC051903. NCBI lineage: Bacteria > Bacillati > Actinomycetota > Actinomycetes > Pseudonocardiales > Pseudonocardiaceae > Amycolatopsis > Amycolatopsis sp. NPDC051903. Next base: position 3,846 of record NZ_JBITBT010000035.1, read on the forward strand.
CCTGCGACTCGGGCCGCCATGCGGCGCTAAGGTCGGGCTGTGTACGCGAAGCTCGCCGAAGACCTGTCCGACCTGCCCGCCGTCCTCGACGCCGCCCGCGAACAGGCGGGTGAGCTGCTCGCCGGGCTCGCCGACCGCCCGGTGGCCGTGCCGCCTGCGGGGTTCGCGCCCTCGGCCGTGCCGGAGGACGGCGTCGGCGCGAAGGCCGCGCTGGCCGAGTTCGCCCGCCGCTGGGCTCCCGGGTTCGCGGCCAGCGCCGGGCCGCGGTACCTGGGCTTCGTGACGGGCGGGGCGACACCCGCGGCGGTGGCGGGCGACTGGCTCACGGCCGCGGCGGACCAGAACCCCGTGTCCTCACTGGACTCTTCGGCGTCCGATCTCGAGCGGGAGACGACGGCGTGGCTCGCGCAGCTGTTCGGGCTGGGGCCGGAGTTCAGCGGTGCCTTCGTGTCCGGCGCGACGATGTCCACTGTGGTCGGTCTGGCGATCGGCCGCGAGTGGGTGGGCGAACAGCTCGGGATCACGGTCGCGGACGCGGGAGTCGCGGCATTGGGGCCGGTCGCGGTCGTCAGCGGGGCGCCGCATTCGAGCGTGCTCAAGGCGATGGCGGTACTGGGGCTGGGTCGGTCGGCGATGAAGCGCGTGGCCCTGCAGCCCGATCGCGAAGCCGTGGACGTCGCCGCCCTCGACCAGCAGCTGGCCGACCTGGGCGGGCGGCCCGCGATCGTGGTCGCGAACGCGGGCACGGTCGACACCGTCGACTTCGACGACCTGCGCGCGATCGCGGCGCTCAAGGCGAAGTACCCGTTCTGGCTCCACGTCGACGCCGCGTTCGGCGGGTTCGCCGCGCTGTCGCCCGAGCACGCCGCGCTCGTCGACGGGCTGGCGCTCGCCGACTCCGTCTGCGTGGACCTGCACAAGTGGCTCAACGTGCCCTACGACTCCGCGATCCAGTTCAGCCGCCGCCTCGACCTGCAGGTGCGCGTGTTCCAGAACGCCGCCGCGTACCTCGGCCACCCGGGCGAGAACCCGGACTTCGTGCACCGTACCCCCGAATCGTCCCGGCGGCTGCGGGCGCTGGCGGCGTGGTGCACGCTCGCCGCGTACGGGCGCTCGGGACACCGCGAGATCGTCGAACGCTGCGTGGCCCACGCGCGGGACCTCGGCGAGCGGCTCGCCGCGACCTCGCAGTGGCGGCTGCTCGCACCGGTGCGGCTCAACGTCGTGTGCTTCACCCTCGCGGAAAATCCCACGCAGGACCGGATCGACGCCGTGGTGCGCGCCGTCGCGGCCGGGGGCGAGACGTTCGTGACGCCGACGGTCTACGCGGGCGTGCCGGCGCTGCGCGCGGCGTTCAGCAACTGGCGCACCGCGCGCGAGGACGTCGACCGGATCTTCGCCGCGCTCGTCACGGGTTCCGGCGCGGCTTGATCCGCACGTTCGGCAGCACGGGCGCGGGCAGCCGCGCCGGTGCGCCGGGCACCTCGGGGATCGCGCCGAACTGCGGCGATTCCGCCTGCCACGCCTCGCGGTAGGCCACGATCTCCTCGTGCGTGCGCGCGACGAAGTTCCACCACATCACGATCTCCTCACCGAACGGCGGCCCGCCGAGCAGCATCGCGCGGGCCGGGCCGTCGCCGGAGTTGGTGAGCTCCAGCGTCGCGCGGCCGGTGCCGAGGTAGCCGAGGTCGGCCGCGGTCAGCGGCGTGCCGGCGAAGGTGACGCTGCCGGTGTCGACGAGCAGGCCGTGTTCGAACTCCGGGTCGACGTCGAGCGAAACGGTGGCGCCGGGTTCGAGCAGGAGCTCGGCACCGAGCAGCGGCGTGAAGGTCTTGACCGGCGAGGCTTCGCCGGCCAGCGAACCGAGGAACACGCGGGCAGTGGCGCCGCCGAGATCGGTGGCGGGCGGGGCGTAGTGCTGGAAGTCGCGGCCGGCGTGGCGGTGCGCGTCGGGCAGGGCGACCCACAGCTGCACACCGTGCAGGGACGTCGTCTCCGGCGTCGACACCTCCGAGTGGCAGATGCCGTGGCCGCCGGTCATGAGGTTCAGCTCGCCGGGGCGGATCAGCGCGTGCGAGCCGAGGCTGTCGCGGTGCTCGATCTCGCCGGCGAAGAGCCAGCTCACCGTCTGCAGCCCGGTGTGCGGGTGCGATCCGACGGACATGCCGCCGGTGACGGCGGGGTCGGCCGGGCCGTAGTGGTCGGCGAAGCACCAGGCGCCGATGAGGGAACGCTTGCGCTGCGGCAGGGTGCGGCGCACCTTCATCGCGCGCGGTCCGCCCAGGGGCACGTCGCGCGCCGTGAGCACCTCGACCCCGGCGAGCCCGGCCGGCGCGGGGTCCCCGCAGTCCAGGACGGGTGGCTCGGTCTCGACGTTGCTCATCGTGGTGCCTTCCGCTCGGGCGAAGTCCTCTCCGGAAACCTTAGTCCGCAGGGGATCGCGCGGCGGTTCAGTCCTTCGAGTACGGCGTCGCCTCGTGGCCGGGGAGCCCGGCCGTGCGGTTCTCGCGTTTGAGCCGCGCCTCGGCGAGGTGCGGGATGCCGCGCGTGAGCTCGCGGACGCGCATTTCGTGGTCGCGGAAAGCGGAGTAGTAGGTCGCGTCGTACTCCTCCACGACCTGGAACGTCCACCGGCCGTGCAGCACGTTGCGGCCGAGGAGCTGCTCGGCCAGCCGGTCGGCGTGCTCGCGGTGGCCGGCCGCGCGCAGCTGGTCGATGCCGTGCGCGAGCTTCTCGTCGGCGGAGCCCGTGAGCTGGTGGAACGCGTAGAGGTGGCCGCGTGCGACCTCCACGGTCTCCAGTGCCTCGGTGATCTTGCCCACCGCCGCCAGCGTCGCGCGGTCGGGTTCGAGGTGCTCGGCCGCGGCGTCGTCGAGCCGGAGGTCGGGTTTCGCGTCTGGGTCCATACCGGGCGAGGTACCCCGCGAACCGCCCTCCGTCACGCTCGCGGCCCGCTAGAGTCGCGCCGCATGGGGACCTCTCACGACGTGAAGGCGGCCGACGGCCGCGTTCTGCGCGCCCACGACAGCGGCCGCGGTGAAAACCTCACCGTGCTCTGGCACCACGGCACCCCGCAGACGGGCGCGCTGCTGGAGCCCGTGCTGGCGGCCGCAGAGGCGCGCGGTATCCGCGTGGTGTCCTACGGGCGGCCGGGCTACGGCGGTTCGACCGTCGCGCCGGGACGCACGATCGGCGACGCGGCCGAGGACGTCCGGTGCGTCGCCGACGCTCTCGGGCTCGACCGGTTCGCGGTCGTCGGCGCCTCGGGCGGCGGCACGCACGCGCTCGCCTGCGCCGCGCTGCTGCCGGACCGCGTCACGGCGGCCGCGACGCTCGCCGCAGTCGCGCCGTACACCGAGGAATTCGACTGGTTCGCGGGCATGGCCGACCCGACTTCGCTGCGCGCGGCGCGCGAGGGCCGCGACGCCCGGCTGGCCCACGCGGCGACGCACGACTTCGATCCGGCGAGTTTCGCCGCCCCCGACTGGGCCGCGCTCGAGGGCGCGTGGGGACCGCTGGGTGCCGACGCGGGCGCGGCCGGAGCCGTGGGTCCCGACGGCGAGGTGGACGACGACGTCGCCTACGTGTCCCCGTGGGGCTTCGCACTCGCGGACGTGCGCACCCCGGTGCTGCTCGGGCACGGGAGCGCCGACCGCGTGATCCCCGAGGCGCACGTCCACCACCTGTTCGCCCACCTGCCCGACGCGCAGCTGTGGCTGCGGCCGCGCGACGGCCACATCTCGATCCTCACCGCGCTGCCCGTGGCGTTCGACTGGGTGCTGGACGCCGCGCGCTGAGTCCCGGGTTCCGGGGGGCGGTTCACGAGGCTTCGAGGGCCTGCTCCAGCTCCGCGCGCTTCATCTTGGAGCGGCCCTTGATCTCGCGTTCCTTCGCCAGCTCGTCGAGCTCGGCCTTGGTGAGGTCGGCGAGCTTGGGCCCCGCCGCCGGTTTCTTCCCGCGCCGCTTGCCGCTGCCCTCGACGCTGCGCTGCAACGCCTCGAACAGGTCCACGACCTTCGTCGGCTCGGCGGCCTCGGCCGCGGGCGTGATCTCGTCGCCCTTGCGCTTCGCGTCGATCAGCTCGTGGACGCGGTCGGTGTAGGTGTCGCGGTAGTCCTCGGGCCGCCAGTCCTCGGTCATCGCGTCGATGAGGTTCACGGCCAGGTCGAACTCCTTGCCGCGCGCGGCGGCCTGGTCCGGCAGGTCGGGCAGCTCCTCGTCCTTGCGCCGCAGGTCCGCGGCGAAGTGCAGCGTGTCGAGCAGCAGCACGCCGTCCCCGGCGCGCACGAGCGCCAGGTATTCGCGCCCGCGCAGCACGAACTTCGCGACACCCGCCTTGTCCGTCTTCGCCATCGCGGCCAGCAGGAGCGAGTACGGCTTGTCGTAGTCGGAGCTCGCGGGTGCGAGCCAGTAGGTGCGGTCGAAGAACATCGGGTCGATGTCGGCGAGGTCGGCGAACGCCTCCACGTCGAGCGATTTGCTGCGGCCGGGCGCGATCTCGTCCAGCTCCTCCTGCTCGACCAGGACGTAGTCGCCGTCGCCGAGGTCGTAGCCCTTCACGACGTCGGCGTAGTCGACCTCGTCGCCGGTCCGCTCGTTCACCCGGCGGTAGCGGATGCGGTCGCTCGTGCCGCGCTCGAACTGCCGGAAGTGCACGGTGTGGTCCTCGATCGCGCTGTAGAGCCGCACCGGCACCGTCACCAGGCCGAGCGTGAGCGAACCGCTCCAGACGGGTCGTTTCGGGGCCATGGCGCACTCCTCTCCTGCCGCCGGGGTACCCGGTTTCGGCCCGCGTGACGCGTCAGGCCAGCCGGTCGAGCAGCTCCTCGTGGTGGCCGGCGCGGCGCAGCTTGCGCGGCTCCGGCCGGCCCAGCGTGTGGTCGCCCTCGCGCAGTGCGGCCAGGAACCGCGCGACGTCCTCGGGGTCGGCCAGCACGTCGTCGTGCTCCAGGTAGGCCAGCACGATCAGGTCCTCGCCGCACGACGCCTCGATCGCGGCCGACCAGCCGTGCACCTCGTCCCACAGCAGGGCCAGGTCGCGGTCGGGGAAGCGCTCGAGCCGCCGGTCCAGCGCCACGTAGGCCGACACGGGCACGTCGAGGTCCACCGTGCACGACTCCGGCCCGACGCCGGCGGCCGCCGCGACCCGGCCGAGGTAACCGCGCAGCGCGCGGTCGAATCCGTGGTCCACGCCGAGGTCCGCATCCACGAAGCTGGTCACCGGGTACCTGCACTTTCGCCGGGAGGAGGGAAGATCGCCCTGAGAGGCGAGCACGGGCTACCCACTCCGGCGGTGGGCTACACCTGGTTCGCCCCGCGGGTGTCCGCATTCGGGCCAAGTGGGCCCGTTCGGCCGTACGCGGGGCCCGCCGAACGGTACGGCCCCTCGATCCGCCGATCGGCGCCTCGGCGTTCGTGCGGTGCCGCCGTTCGCCGGCGATTCCGCGGCCCGCTCCCGGCGCGCCTCAGCCGCGGCCCTGCGCGGCGAGCCGGCGCACGGCGGCCACGATCTCCCGGTTCGGCACGCCCTTGGTGAGGTACTCGACCGCGCCGGCGGTCTCCATCGCCGTCATCGACGCCCGGTCGGAGTACGCGGAAAAGGCGAGTACCGCGGTGCCCGGGCAGCGGGCGACGATCTCCTCGGCCGCGCGCGCCCCGCCGCCGCCCGGCATGCGCACGTCGAGGACGGCGACGGCGGGCCGGTGGTGCTCGGTCAGGGTGATCGCCTCGTCCGCGTCGCGGCCGACGGCGACGACCTCGATGTCCGGCTGTTCCTCGAGGACTTCGCGCAGCGCGTCGCGGATCATGGCGTCGTCGTCGCTGATGACGACGCGCAGCGGGCCGCTCACAGCTGCGCGTCCGGAACGCTGGGCAGCCAGAACTCGACGCTCGTCCCCTCACCGGGGGTGCTCCGCAGGGAGAACCAGCCGTGGGCCGACTCGGCGCGCTCGCGCATCTCGATGAGCCCGAAGTGGTCGCGGCCGGGGTCGGCGCCGGTGACAGCGGTGCCGACCCCGTCGTCGGTCACGCGGAACAGCGTGCCTCTGTCCACTGTGGACATGGAAACCTCCACTCGCGACGCGCGGGCGTGCTTGTGCACGTTGGTGAGCGCTTCCTGGCAGATCCGGTAACCCGTCACCGCCGCCTCGGGCGTGGGCTCGGCCGTGAGCCCGTCCTCGAACGCGTACTCGAGGCCCCACGGGACCACGACCTCTTCGAGGTGCGCGCCCAGCGCCACCGCGAGGCCGTGCCGTTCCAGGTCGGGCGGCCGCAGCCGGGAGACGAGCGCGCGCAGCCGGACGACGGCCGCGCGCACCGATTCGTCGAGCGCCGCGACGCCTTCGCGGTGCTCTTCGGGCAGCCGGTCGGCCAGCAGCTGCAGCCGCATCCCGACGGCGACCATCGACTGGATCGAGTCGTCGTGCACGTCCCACGCGATGCGACGGCGCTCCACCTCCTGCGCGTCCACGAGGTGGCTCACGAGGCGGCGGCGCTGCGTCAGCGCGTGCGCGGCGGTGCGGCGTTCGGTCATGTCGCGGGTGACTTTGCCGAAGCCACGGTGGTTGCCGTCGTCGTCGTACAGTGTGGTGATCACGACGTTCGCCCAGAACCTCGACCCGTCTTTGCGCAGCCGCCAGCCTTCGTCCTCGAGGCGGCCTTCGGTGAGGGCGATTTCGAGCTCCCAGGCGGGTTTGCCCGCCGCGATGTCTTCGGCGGGGTAGAAGACGGAGAAGTGCCTGCCGGTGATCTCGTCGGCGCGATAGCCGTGGACGCGCTCGGCGCCGGCGTTCCAGCTGATCACGTGGCCGCCGGTGTCGAGCATGAAGAGGCCGTAGTCGACGACGTCCTGCACCAGCAGGCGGAACCGTTCTTCGCTCTCCCGCAACGCCTGTTCCGCGGCGCGGCGTTCGGTCATGTCGCGGGTGACCTTGCCGAAGCCGCGGTGGTTGCCGTCGTCGTCGTACAGTGTGGTGATCACGACGTTCGCCCAGAACCTCGACCCGTCTTTGCGCAGCCGCCAGCCTTCGTCCTCGAGGCGGCCTTCGGTGAGGGCGACTTCGAGCTCCCAGGCGGGTTTGCCCGCCGCGATGTCTTCGGCGGGGTAGAAGACGGAGAAGTGCCTGCCGATGATCTCCTCGGCGCGGTAGCCCTTGATCCGTTCGGCGCCGGCGTTCCAGGTCGCGATGCGGCCGGCCGGGTCGAGCATGAAGATCGCGTAGTCGACGACGCCTCTGACCAGCAGGCCGAGGTCGTCCGGCGAGGGTTCGTCCATGGCCCAACTCTGCCCCAGCCACGCCGGCGGGGCAGCCTCCGGCTCAGCTACCGCCGGGACCGGCCAGGTCACACCACACGACCTTCCCGCCGGCGGTGGGCGTGACGCCCCACGCGAGCGAGAGGAGTTCCACCAGCCGCAGGCCCCAGCCGCCGTCCGCGCCGGAGCTGCGCTTCGCCGGCACCGCCGCGCTCTCGTCGGCGACCTCGATCCGCACGACGGAACCGGCGTGGCTCAGCCGCAGTGACGCGGCGCCCGCGCCGTGCAGCACCGCGTTGGTCGCGAGCTCGCTCACCACCAGCACGGCGTCGTCAGCGAGGGTCAGCAGGCCCCAGCCGGTGAGAGCGGTCCGGGTGAAGTCGCGCGCCGCCGCGAGCCCGGCCACCGTTTCGGGCAGCAGGCACTCGGCCGACGTGTGCGCAGAAACCTCCACGCGTCCACCCTGGACGAAACGGGCCCGGCGCGGCAGACGCAGATCACTTCGCCGCACTGACGCAGGTGCATCAATCCAGCAGGCCCTCGCGCCGCGCGAGCGCCACCGCTTCGAGCTTCGACCGCGCGCCGAGCTTCTCGAGCACGCGCTGCACGTGGTTGCGGGTGGTGTTGCGGGTGACGCCGAGGCGGACGCCGATCTCCTCCGTGCTCGCTCCTTCGGCCAGCAGCTGCAGGGTTTCCTGCTCGCGCGCGGTCAGCGTCGAGCCGCCGCGGGTGCGGCCGGAGAGCCGTTCGAGCACCCCGGGCAGCAGGCCCGCGTCGAAGACCACCTCGCCCGCCGCGACGCGCTGCACGGCCGACTCCAGCACGTCCAGCGGCGCGGACTTCAGCAGCAGGCCTTTGCCCCCGGCTTCCGCCACGCGGGCGGCGACGGCGGGCGTCGCGTCGCCGGTCAGCACGAGCACGCGCGAGCCCAGCGCGGCGAGCTCGCCGATCGCGGTCACGCCGTCGCCATCGGGCAGGCGCCGGTCGAGCACCACGACATCGGGCCGCAGCCGGGCCGTGTCGGCGGTCGCGGACTCCCGCGAGCGGGAGCGGCCGACGACCGTGAGCCCGGGGGAGCGCTCCAGCGCCAGCTCCAGCGCTTGGGCCACCATGTCGTGGTCTTCGACGAGGAGCACCCGCACCGGGCCGGCGGACGGGGGCTCGACAGGCATGACGCTGCCTTTCTGGGGGACGCGGAGCTGACCACTCATCGTAACCGCAGGTCGGCCGGGCCACCGGCCGGGCGGATCACCCCCGGACGGCGAACTCGCCGACGACGTCCGCGGCGTCCGCCCGCGCGGCGAACCGGCGGCGCTGCCGGTCCGCACCACCGCCGTCGCGGGCCAGCCGGGCGAGGCCTTCGCGGACGAAGGCGGTGTCGCCGGCGGCCTCCAGCGCGGGCGCGCAGAACTCCGTCAGCCGCGTCAGCACCTCCAAGGCCGGCCGCACTTCGCCGGTGGCCGGGTCGGGGCAGCAGCCGGTGACGCCTTCGCGCGCGGCGCGCCAGAGCTGCCCGCGCAGCACCTCGTTGGACAGGTGCGGCGGCTCGCCGCGGCCGAGCACCGTGGCCACGAGCCCGCGGCAGAGCACGGCCAGCAGCGCGGCTTCCCCGGTGGTGGCGGCGACGTCCGCGACGCGGAACTCCACCGTCGGCTGGTTCTCCGAGAGGCGGACGTCCCAGTAGACCATCCCGCGGTCGAGGATCGCGCCCGTGCGCAGCCACGCCTCGACGATCCCCTCGTACTCGGCGTGCGAGGCGAACCGCGGCGGCGGACCGGCGGAGGGCCATTGCGACCACTGGCGGTGGCGCCAGCTGCAGTACCCGGTGTCGAGCCCGTCGGCGATCGCCGAATTGGCCGTCACCGTCAGCAGCGCGGGCAGCCACGGCCGGACGTGCCCGATCACGCGCGTGCCCGCCTCCGGATCGGGCACCCCGACGTGCACGTGGCAGCCGCAGGTGAGCGTGGTACGCGCGGTGGCGCCGAAGTGCTCGGCCATCCGCCGGTACCGCGGCGTCGGGGTGATCGAGGGCAGCTCCTCGGCGGCGACGGGCGGGGTGGCGCACGGCAGGATCCGCAGCCCGCGCCGGGCGGCGGCGCGCGCGAGCGCGGTGCGCATCGAGTCCAGCTGCTCGACGGCTTCGGCGCGGGTCCGGCAGACTTCGGTGGCGGATTCGGCCTGCGCGCGGGTGAGCTCGTGCTGCAGATCGCCGTCCGTGTCGTCCACGGAGTCCAGCACCGCGCCCGCCGCGTGCGACGGTCGGCCCCGCTCGTCGACGACGAGGAACTCCTCCTCGATCCCGAAGGTCGGTGTTTCCCGTGTTTCCGGCGTTTTCGTCATCGGCCCTCGTGACCGGCCCGTTCGGCTCGGGCCTGATCGGCGAAGCAGTCCCAGGCCTGCCGCACCAGCGCGGGGTGGGCGAGCAGGTCCACGGCCGTGCGGCCCAGCGCCGCGGCCGCCGCGAGCAGCACGGCGCGGGCGCGGGGCGAGGCGGTCGCCGCGGTGAACTGGGGCGAGTTCTCCGCGTGGGCGGGGTCGACGATCGCGACGAGCGGGTGGACGGCGGGCACCTTCAGGCTCACGTCGCCGATGCCGGACGAGCCGAGCGCGGCGCCGAGGTCGGGGCCGGTCGTGAGGATGCCGCGGGCGGCCAGGTGCGCCGCGAACCGGTTCGACAGCACGGAGTTGTCGCGGAAGTGCGAGCTGCCCGGGCCGAGGGGCTCGACCTCCGCCTTGGTGCCGGTGGCGATCGCGGCGCCCTCGGCGCAGGCGGACACGTCGGCGACGAGCGTCGCCAGCGCCGCGGCCGTGGGCGCCGAAAGGCCGAACCGCGCTTCCGCGAGTTCGGGCACGGACTCGGTGGACTCGCCGCCGCGCGTGATGATCCCCTGCGCGCGCGAACCGGCGGGCAGCCGCGCCTGCAGGGCCGCGACCGCGGTGAAGACCTGCACCAGCCCGGCCACGGCGTCGGCCGCCGGGTGCTCGGCGCCGCCGCGGACGGTGATCCGCACCTCGGCGCGGGCGGCCAGCGGCGCCCACGACCACGAGCGGGCGCCGGGGCGGAACAGCAGCGCCGCGTCGACGTCGTCGAACACGCCGGCCGCGGTGAGCGCGGGAATCCCGTCGCGGGGGCAGCCGGCGACGAGGATCGAGCCGGGTTCGCCGTCGGTGACGCGGCGGGTCGCCAGCGCCGCGCCGAGCCCCGCGGCCGCGGTCAAACCGGCCCCGGGCCGTCCGTCGTACTCCAGCAGCAGCGCCACGCCGGGGCGGCCCTCGCCGTGGCGGGCGGTGATCGCGGCCGTGAAGCCGGCGACCCGGTTCGCGACCGAGAAGCCGGCCTCTTCGAGCGGCTCGGTCAGCAGGTGGGCGGCCGCTTCCTCGTCCTGCTCGGCGCACAGCTCACCGGCGAGCGACCACAGCCGGTCGTCCAGCTGCTCGATCTCGTGGTCGACCCGCTCGTGCCGGGTCTCGTCGGCCTCCATGCGCCACACATACCCCACCGGCGGCCATTCGATCCGCACCGGAGTGGGTAATTCGGCCGTGTGCGCGCCGCGTCCGGTGGGGAATCGTCGGAATCCCCAGCAGACGAGTCGGACGGAGCGGGCATGACAGCGGGAAGCTACCGGGTACTGCCGGCCGAGGTGTCATCGATCGTGCAGAACGTCGAAGGCCTCGGAGCGTCGGCGTCGTCCGCGACGCGCGACCTGGAATCGCTGGTGATCGACGCGCTCTCGTTCGCCGGGATCGGCAGCGGGGTCGCCGCGGCGAACTCGACCCTGCAGTCGCAGCTGGTGTCCTCGCTCGGCAAGTTCGTGAACCTGATCGGCGAGGTCAGCGGCAAGGTCCAGTCCGCGGCGCAGGGCTACACCGACGCCGACACGGCGGTGGCGCAGGGCCTGGGCGGGGGAGCGCAGGCTTCGGGCGGCGGCGGCGCGGCACCGGCGGCCGCCGGGCAGCTGGACAGCCGCGTCGTCGACTCGATCATGCGCTCGGAGGGCGCGACCGGCGAGCAGGGCGGCGTGCCGGAGGCCTACGGGTTCCGCCAGAACATGCACAACGGCTACGACCAGATCATGGCCGCGCGGAACCAGTACGGCATCGGCAGCCCCGAGGAGCACGCCGTCGTGGCGAACCTGATGACCGAGAACGCGCGCACCGCCGGCGCCCTCAACTTCACCGATCCGGGCACGCAGGCCGCCGTCATGTCCGGCGCCCACATGCGCGGCGCGGGTGGCGTCCGCGCGATCCTCAACCACATGGGCGGCGCCGGCGTCGTGCGCAGCGCGGCCACGCTCGACCCGGCCGCCGTGCAGCACGTCCAGGGCCTCACACCCGAGCAGTTCCAGCAGGACTTCCACGACGCCCGCCTCGACTACGACCGCCAGGTGTACGGCAGCACCACCACCACGCAGGGCGGCCACACCCAGAACTGGTGGGACCGCTACGAGCTCGGCCTCACCCAGCGCTACGACCGGGAGCAGCAGGAGTTCCTGAACCTGTCCCGCCAGCCGGCCGCGCAGTAGCTCACTGCGCCGGCGGCTCGCGCAGCAACGCGGTGATCCGCCGCAGCGGACGCCGGGCGATCGCGCCCAGGCGGCTGCCGTCGGTGTCGGCGTTGTGGACGATGGCGGCCTCGGCCGTGGCCAGCGACGGCGGGTCGGGCGTGCCGGTGAGGACGGCTTCGACGGCGTCGGCCAGGGGAGTGGCCACTTCGGACGTGTCGGTCGGCTCGCCGCGGGCCGCGAGTTCGGCCGTGTCCTCGAAGTGGATGCGCACGAGGGTGCCGATGTCGGCCGCGGTCCGGGCGGCGGGGTCGAGGGACGCGAGGCGGCCGGGTTCACGGCGGCGCCACACCGGGTGGGCGCGCACGGCCTTGCGCGCGAGCGCCAGCTGCCCCGGCAGCGCGCGGGCGCGGGATTCGGCCGCGCGCACCGCCTGTTCGTCCGTCGGGGCGCGCAGGTTGCGCGCGAGTTCGGCGGCCGTGCCGTGGAGTTCGGTGATGAACGCGCGGGCGGGGTTCGTCGGGAGCAGCAACGGCGCCAGCACGATCGTGACGCCGGCCCCCACGGCCGTCTCCCACAGCCGCGACACGGCGTAGGAGTCCGGGTCGGTGTTGGCGAAGACCAGCAGAGCCGACACGGCGACCTGGAGGTTGAGCGTGCCGCCGATCCGCAGCACGATGCCGACGAGCAGGGCGAGCCCCAGCACGAGCGCCAGCGCGAGCGCCGAGGGCCGTACCACGTTCAGCACGAGGATCCCGATCGACAGCCCGCACACCACCCCCACGAGCCGCGCCAGGGACACGTTGAACGTCGAGTACGGCGCGTCCCGCACGGACACCAGCGGCACGATGACCGCGTACACGGGCGGCTGCTGCGCGCCGAGCAGCACGCACACCTGCCACGCGACGGCTGCCGTCACCACGATCCGCAGCACGTACGGTCCCTCGGCGCGCAGGAGCTCACCCATGCGCCGGGCCAGGACTCCGGGGGTCGGCATCGTCCCATCCTCGGGCCGCGCCCCTGATCCGTCCAGCTAGGGCCGCGGCAGCGACCGGTACCAGATCTGCCCGATGACGGTGCCGAGGTCCTGGATGCGCTCCGGCCGCGGCGTCACCGGCAGGAGTCCGATGTGGACGTAGGCCATCTGCTCGATCATCGACCCGAGCGCCTCGGCGTGCAGTTCGTAGTCGGTCTCGCCGATCACGCCGCTCTCGTGCAGCCGCCGCAGCCAGCGTTCGGTGCGGTGCACGAAGCCGGATCGCACGTGCAGCCACAGCGTCAGGAACCCCTCGTTCTCGCTCGCTGCCGCCGCTTCGCGCATCACGCGCAGGAGGTGGCGGTTGCGCGCGTAGGAGTGCAGGTACGCGATGGTCTGCTCCACGAGGTGGTGCTGCTCGTCCCCGGACCGCGGCGCGGTCGCCGACGCCGCGGCCAGCTCTTCGAGCGCGGGTTGCAGCGCCGCCAGGAAGATGTCGTCCAGGCTTGTGAAGTGCCGGTAGAAATTGCCTTGCGCGGTGTCGGCGCGGTTGGTGATGTCGGAGACGCGGGTGCGGGTGTAGCCGTACTCGGAGAAGCACGCCGTGGCCGCGCGCACGAGCTTGTCGCGCGTCTGCTGCCCCCGCTTGTTCGGCCGCTTGTCGACGGCGTCGGGTTGCAGCGAGGCGATCAGCTCGCGGACGCGGACGCGGGCGGCTTCCGCGCGGTCCTCGCCGGTGGTCTCGTGCGTGGTACTGCTCATCTTCTGCTCACCCCACCGGTCATCCGCCGACCGTACCTTGGACGATCGCCAGCAGTTCGGGCAGCGCGCCGTCGCGGCCGGCGCGCGCGGCGGCCCATTCCGTGAGCGTCGCCGCGGGCCCGTCGGCGGTCGGCGAACCCGCGCCGGCGCGGTCGCCGTCGAGCACCGAACCCGTGGTGCCGTCGACGGTCACGAGCCGGCCGCGCACGGCGTCGGCGGTGCCGTCGCCGCAGCCGACCACACACGGGATGCCGGCTTCGCGGCACACGAGAGCCGCATGCGACGTCGATCCGCCGTGCTCCGTGACGACCGCCGCTGCCGCGAACATCGCCGGCACGTCCTCCGGGGACGTGAACGGCCGCACGAGCACGACGGGATCGCCGCTGTCGAAAGCGGTCAGGGCTTCGCCGGGGTCGGTCACGGCGGTGCCCACGCCGAGGCCGGATCCGGCGCCGGTGCCGCGGGCTAGCACGTCACCGTCCGCGGCGCCCGTCGTCGCCAGCAGCTGCTCAGCCTGCGCCGGCGTCACGCGCGCCAGCGCGGTGTCGCTGTCGATCACGCCTTCGGCCACGAGGTCCACCGCGATCCGGGCCGCGGCCCGGGGGGTGCGTTTCCCGGCGCGGGCCTGCAGCACGTACAGCGTGCCGGATTCGATCGTGAACTCGACGTCGACCATGTCGCGGTAGTCGCGTTCGAGCACACCGGCCAGCCGCAGCAGCTCGCCGTGGTTGCCCGGCTGCGTGCGCGCCAGCTCGCCGAGCCGCGCCGGGGTGCGCTCGCCGGACACCACGTCCTCGCCCTGCGCACGGGCCAGCCATTCGCCGAACACGCCGGGTTCGCCGGTGCCGGGGTCGCGGCTGAACAGCACGCCGGTGCCGGACGCGGCGTCGCGGTTGCCAAACGCCATCGCCTGCACCGTCACGGCGGTGCCGCCGAGGCCGGTGATGCCGTGGTGCTCGCGGTAGCTCAGTGCGCGCGGGGAGAACCACGACCGGAACACGGCGCCGATCGCTTCGCGCAGCTGCTCGTGCGGGTCGGCGGGCGGCGGGCCGCCGACGATGTCGGTGTAGGAGCGCACGAACCGCACCCACGTGTCCTGCGCCCATGCGGGATCACCGGATTCTCCGGCCAGCACGTCGCGCAGCGCCTCGGTGAGCCCGAGGTTCAGGACCGTGTCCATCATCCCCGGCATGCTGCGCGCGGCTCCGGACCGCACCGAGACCAGCAGCGGCGAACCCGGCCCGCCGAAGCGCCGCCCGGACTGCTCCTCGAGCCGGGTCAGCTGCGTGAGCACGCCGGCCCAGACCTCCCCGGGCAGCGTGCCCCCGGCGTGGTAGGCCGAGCAGACGTCCACGGTGATCGCGAACGCGGGCGGCACCGGCAGGCCGAGCGAGCGCATCCGGTTGAGGCTGTGGGCTTTCCCGCCCACGAGGTCACGGCACAGCGGGCGCGTGCCGTCGAGGGGGAGCACCGGTTCGGCGGGTGCTGTGGTGGTCACCGGGTCGTCCTTTCGGTGCTGGACAGGTGCGCGCGGGCGGCCCCGAGGCCGCCTTCGACGGGCAGGTCGACGCCGTTGACCCACGAGGCGGCCGGGTTGAGCAGGAACCGCGCCACCGCGGCGACCTCGCCGGGTTCCGCGTGCCGGCCGACCAGCGCGCCGGCGCGGTCGATCGAGTCGGCGCCCATCGACGCGCGGAAGTCGGCCAGGATCGGCGTGCGCACGGGCCCGGGGCTCACGCTCACCGCGCGGGCCCGCGGCAGCAGCCGGGCGGCCAGCCGCGCGCTCCAGGCGACGAGCGCGGCCTTCGACGTGTCGTAAGCCGCGGCGTCCGTCAGCGGGTGTTCGGCGAGCCACGCGGCCAGCTCGTCGTGACTGTCCACAGTGCACAGCCGGTCGAGAGCTTCGGCCGGCAAGGTGTTGCGGTGCGCGGCGATCGACGCCACCGTCACGACCGCGCCGCCTTCGGCCAGCCGCGGCAGCAGCGCCTCGGTGAGCAGCCGGGTGCCGACGACGTTCACGGCGAGCACCGTGCTCGCGGGCGCGGTGCCGGGTACACCGGCGACGTTCGCGAGGCCGGCCAGCGGCCCGGTCACCGTCGCGGCGGCTTCGCGCACCGCGGCGAAGTCGGTGAGGTCCACGCGCAGCGCTCGCGCGACGGGCGCCGGGATCTCGGCGCGGTCGACGCCGAGCACCTCCACGCCTTCCCCGATCAGCTGCTGGGCCAGCGCCAGGCCGACGCCCGAGGCGGCGCCCGTGACGAGGATCCGGCGCGTCATCGCAGCACCGCCTGCACCGCGGTGAGGGCGGCGATGCCCTCGGCACCCAGCTCGCGGCCGTAGCCGGAGGCCTTGAACCCGCCGAACGGCACGCCGGGGCGCTCGCGCGTGCGCACGCCGTTGATCTTCACCTGGCCCACGCGCAGCGTCCGCGCGAAGGCCTCGGCGCGGTCGGGGTCGGCCGACCAGACCTCCGCCGACAGGCCGAAGTCGCTGTCGTTGGCGACATCGGTGGCGTCGGTTTCGTCCGCGTAGGACTGCACCACGAGCACGGGGCCGAACACCTCCTGGCGCACCAGCGGATGCCGGGCGTCGAGTCCGAAGTAGACACGCGGCTCGAGGAAGTAGCCGCGCGCGGGCAGCAGGGCGAGCCGCGGCGTGACCGCGCGGTCGTCGCCCGCCGTGTCGAGCAGGTGGCGCACGCGGTCGCGCTGGCGAGCCGAGGCCAGCGGGCCGAACGTGGTGGCCGGATCACGCGGATCCCCGGCGACCACGGTGTCGAGCGCATCGAGCACCAGGTCGCCGACGTCGGCCAGTGCGCTGCGCGGCACCACGATCCGGGTGGTCGCGTTGCACGCCTGACCGGAGTTCACCAGGCCGCTCTTCACCGCGGCGCCGACGGCGTGCGCGAGGTCCGCGTCGGGCAGCAGCACGGCGGCCGACTTCCCGCCCAGCTCCAGCGTCGTCGACGCGGTGTGCCCGGCGGCGAGCGCCGCGACCGTCTGCCCGGCCGGCACGCTTCCGGTGAAGGACACGTGTCCCACGCGCGGGTCCGTCACGAGCGCCTGGCCGGTGGCGGGCCCGGTGCCGTGGACGACGTTCAGCACGCCCGGCGGGAACCCGGCCTCCAGTGCGGCCGCCGCGATGAGGTTCGCGTCGAACGGCGTCGCCTCGCTCGGCTTGAGCACGACGGTGTTGCCCGCGGCGAGCGCGGCGCCGACCTTCGCGATGATCTGGTGCGCCGGCATGTTCCACGGCGTGATCGCGGCGACGACGCCGAGCGGGATCCGGTGCAGCTGCGCGCCGTCGATCTTCTCCGTCCACGCGAACGCGCGCGCCGACGTGGCGAACGCCCGCAGCACCCGCGGCGGCAGCTCACCCTGGCTCGCCGTCGCGAGCGCGGCGGGCATGCCCATCTCGCGGGTGATCAGGGCCGCCAGCTCACCGGCGCGCGCCTCCAGCGAGTCGGCCAGCCGGTCGAGCAGGTCCGCTCGATCGGCCGGACTCGTGCGCTCCCACGCCGGGTAGGCGGCGGCCGCGCGCGAGACCGCTTCGGCGGTCAGCACGGGACCGGCCTCGGCGGTCTCGCCGATCGGCTGCTCGGTGTACGGGTCGATCACCGGCAGCGCCGGACCGTCCGGGATCCGCCATTCGCCGCCGACGAGGCACGCCGCGCGCCCGAGCCACGGCTCGGCGCTGCTCGCCCGCTCAGTCACGGTCGCTCACCAGCCGCACCGGCAGCCGCTTGACGCCCCGGAAAAAGTTGCTGCGCAAGCGTTCCGGTGGCGCCTGCACGGCGACGCGCAGCCCGCGGTCGCGCAGCCGGCGCAGGAACAGCTGTGCTTCCAGGCGCGCGAGGTGCGCGCCGAGGCAGGCGTGCACGCCCCAGCCGAAGCCCAGGTGCTCGTTGGGCGCGCGCTCGGCGCGGAACTCGTCGGGCGCGGTGAACACGGCTTCGTCCCGGTTGCCCGATGCGAACCACAGCACCACCTTCTGCCCGGCCGCGATCGTGCGGCCGTGCAGCTCGACGTCGCGCGTCGCGGTGCGCCGCATGCACAGCACCGGCGACACCCAGCGCACCATCTCCTCGACGGCGCCCGGGATCCGCCCGGCGTCCGCGCGCAGCGCCGCCCACTGCTCGGGGAACGCCCCGAACGCCACCATCCCGCCCGTGAGCAGGTTCCGCGTGGTTTCGTTGCCGGCGACCATGAGCAGCAGGTAGTACGCGTCGAGCTGGCCGCGGTTGAGCGGCACCCCGCCGGGCGCGGCGTGGGCGAGCACGCTCACCAGGTCCTCGGCCGGCGCGGCGCGCCGCTGCGCCTCCAGGTCGTGGAAGAACGCGAAGATCTCGTCGCGCGCCTTGGCCGCGGTTTCGGGGCCCTCGCTGTATTCGGGGTCCTCCGACGCCATCTGGTTGGTCCAGCGCTGCATGTGCGGGCACGCCTCGGGCGGCGCGCCGAGCAGGCGGCCGATCACCAGCAGCGGCAGCTGCGCCGCGATCGCGTGGACGAAGTCGAACGTGCCGTCGTGCTCCAGCGCGGAGTCCAGCAGTTCGTCGATGACCGTGACGATGTCGTCTTCGAGCAGCCGGACCGTCGCGGGCCGCACGTGCGGCACCACGAGCTTGCGCACCGTGCCGTGGCGCGGCGGATCCATGTTGTGGATGCTGGGTTCGCCGTGCCCCTCGGCGCGGCGGTCCGGGATCTGGGTCCCTTCGGCGGAGGAGAAGTTCTCGTGGTCGGCGGCGACGCGCTTGATGTCGGCGTACCGCGTGAGCGACCAGAAACCGCGGCCACCGGGCTCGTCGTTCCAGTGCAGCGGATCGTGCACCCGCAGCTCGCGGAACGCCTCGTGGTCCCGGCCCGAGGCGAACAGGTCCAGATCCATGAGGTCCACGGCCGTCGCGCCGGACGTCTGTTCGGACACCACTGTCCCTTCTGTCGCTTGCCACGCTGGATTGCGAACGCTCAATCACTACAGCACATCCCGTGGACGAACGGAAGAGGTACTCCGGGGCGTTGCGACGACTCTGGTTCGTGACATAGCATTCACAAACAATCGCGAAGGAGGTTGATGGCGTGTACCCCGCCCCGATCGCGCGCGAGCGGCCGGATGCTCGCGCCTACGTGATGGCGCCCAGCGGCGAAAGCCTCACGTACGCCGAGCTCGAAGCCCGGTCCAACCAGGTCGCGCACCTGCTGCGCGAGCGGGGGATCGGCCCGGGCGGCACGCTGCTGCTCGTGCTCGAGAACCGCCTGGACTGGCCGGTGCTCGTCGCCGCGGGCATGCGCTCCGGACTCTACGTGACGCCGGTGAACTGGCACCTGCGCAGCGGCGAGCTCGGCCCGCTGCTCGCCGAGGCGGTGGGTGACGGCGGCTCGTGCGCGATCGTCACCAGCGCCCGCTGCGCCGGCGTGGTCACCGAGGCGCTGCGCGATGTCGCGAAGCCCGCGCTGCTGCTGTCCGCGGACCCCGGCGGCGAGCTGGAGTTCCTCGGCGACGCCTGCTCGGGCCTGCCCGAAACCCCGGTCGACGGCGAGCTGCTCGGCGCCCGCGTGCTCTACAGCGGCGGCAGCACCGGCCGGCCCAAGGCGTTCCGCCAGCAGCTGCTCGGCGTGCACCCGGCCGACGCGCCCGCCCGCCACGCGGGGCTCGCAACCAAACTGGAACTGGCGCCGGACACGGTGTTCCTCTCGCCCGCGCCGAATTACCACGCCGCGCCGTTCACCTTCCAGCTCATCACGCTGTCGCTCGGTGGCACGGTCGTGTGCCTGGACAAGTTTTCGGCCGAAGGTTCGCTGGCGGCGATCGAGGCGCACCGCGTGACGCATTCGCAGTGGGTGCCGACGATGCTGCTGCGGCTCCTGCGTCTCGGCGCGGACGAGCGCACGCGCCACGACCTCGGCAGCCACCGCGTCGCGTTCACCTCGGGCGCGCCGTGTCCGCCGGAGGTCAAGACGGCGATCATGGACTGGTGGGGCCCGATCCTGCACGAGTACTACGGCGCGTCGGAGGGCTACGGCCACACCTACGTCGGTCCGCAGGACGCCCTGGCGCACCCCGGCACGGTGGGCAAACCGCTGTCCGGCAGCGTGCACGTGACCGACGACGCCGGGCGCGTGGTAGCGCCGGGCACTGTCGGCAAGGTGTGGTTCGCGCCGGGTGGCTCGGCCTACCGCAACGCCGGCGACGTGGGCGCCGACCTGCGCAGCGTCGGCGACCTCGGCCGGCTTGACGAGGACGGGTTCCTCTACCTCGTGGGCCGCGAGGGGCACACGATCATCTCCGGTGGCGTGAACATCTACCCGGCGGAGATCGAGGACACCCTGCTCACCCACCCCGCGGTCGCCGACGCCGCCGTGATCGGCCTGCCGGACCCCGAGTTCGGCGAGGGCGTGACGGCCGTGGTCGAGCGGGTGGGCGACGTGAGCGGACCCGAGCTGATCGAGTACTGCCGCGAGCGGCTGGCCGGGTTCAAGGCGCCGCGGCGCGTCGAATTCGTGCCGAGCCTGCCGCGGCTGCCGACCGGCAAGCTGAACAAGACTGTGCTGCGCGACAAGATCCTCTCCGGCGAAGGAGCGTGACCATGACGACGTCCACGCAAGCGCGGTTCCTCGTGCTGCACGCCCTGCGGGTGAAGGGGCTGGCGAGCGACCCCGTGCTCGAGGCGCTCACCGGCCTGTCCGCGGACGACGCGGCCGCCGAGGTCGCGACTCTCGTCGCCGACGGGCTCGCCGTGCGCCGCGAAGGCCGCCTCGCCGGGACGATGCTGACGCCGGCCGGCCGCACGGCACACCCGGACCTGCTCGCCGCCGACGTCGCCGCGTCGGGCGAGGCGCTTTCCCAAGCGTACGAGGCGTTCCTGCCGGTGAACGGCGAGTTCAAACGCGTCTGCTCCGCGTGGCAGCTGCGGCTCTCCGGCGAGCCGAACGACCACGCCGATCCCGCGTACGACGCCGAGGTGGTCGCTTCGCTCGCCGAGGTGCACGGGCGAGTCGCGCAGCTTTTGGACACGCTGTCGGCGTCGGCCGGCCGGTTCCGCACCTACCCGGTGCGGCTGTCCGGCGCCCTGGAGCGGGTGCGCGCGGGGGAGCACGCGGCGTTCGCCCGCCCGATGGCCGATTCCTACCACGACATCTGGATGGAACTGCACCAGGACCTGCTGCTCAGCGCGGGCCGCGAACGCTCGGCGGCCGACGAAGGCTGATGCCGCAAGCGAACGGGCCGGGCTCCTCGCGTTGGGTTCTGGTGGTCGTCGCGACACCCGGTGCTCGGGAAGGCGATGGATTTCGAGATCCGTGGGGATCGTTCGCCGCAGGGACGCAGGAAGTCGGTCCGGGAACGGGCTGCCTGTCTTGATCTTGTGCGGAGGGGTGTGAGTAATCAGCAAGCCTGCCGGGTCGTCGGATTCGATGTCCGGACCGGCAGGAAGTGGCGCAACGGCCGCGCACCACAGGGTTCGCCTCGAGGGGCGCCACCGATCACGTCGGTGGCGCCCCCCGAGGCGAGGACGCGGGGCCTACCTGAACGAAGACGACCGCATCAGAGACCGCATCGTGATCGCCGACCGTCGCCGAGCGGGTGCCACGCTGCAGGAGATCGCCGACGAACTCGGGCGCGATCGCTCGACCATCAGCCGCGAGCTGCGCCGCAACGCCCATTCCCGCAGCGGGGACGGCCGGCCTCATGCCGTCCAGGCGAGGGCGGACGCCCGCCGGCCACGCCCCAAGCCACGCAAGATCACGGCCACTCCCGAGCTGCGGGCGGCTGTCCAGGATCATCTCAACCGGCGGGGCAGCCCGGAACTGATCGCCGCAGTGCTGCGCCGGGACTGCCCCGACCGGCCGGAGATGCACGTGCCTCACGAGACGATCTATCAGATCCTCTACCTGCAAGAACGCGGGGAACTGAGACGTCGACTTCGTCGCCACGGAACTCAACCAACGCCCACGCAAAACGCTCGGCTGGGACAACCCAGCCGAGCGCCTCACCAAACTTCCTCAACCAAGCCGGCTCACGAGCCGTGTTGCAACAACCGCTGGAACCCGCACGCGGGGAGCCCGGCCCGTTTTCGTGTCCTGCCTAGACTTCCAGCACCGTGACGGTGCCCGTGGTGCCGTCGACCTCGATCAGGGCGCCGTCCGGGATTCGGGCCGACGCGGCCGTCGCGGACACCACGCACGGGATGCCGAGTTCGCGGCTCACGATCGCGGCGTGCGAGAACGGGGCGCCGACGTCGACGACCACCGCGGCGGCCGGCACGAACAGCGGCGTCCACGACGGGTCGGTCAGCGGTGCGACGAGGATCTCGCCGGGCTGCAGGGCCGACGGGTCGTCGGCGCTCGTGATCACGCGGGCGCGCCCGCGCGTCGAACCGTTGCAGCCCGGCACACCCTGGATCACCTCGCCGGCCGCGGCGGCCGTGACCTCGCGGCCCGAGCGGCGCGGCCAGCTTTCCACCGGCTCGGGCCGGCCCACGACGACGAACGGCGGCTCGCGGTCGAACAAGTCCAGGTACACGGCTTCGCGGTCGCGCAGCTTCGCCGAGAAGCTCGCCGGGTCGGCGAGGAACGCGTCGAGCTCGTCCGCGAACAGCATGAAGATCTGCTCGGGCCGCTCCAGGTGCCCCTGCGTGGTGAAGCGGCGGCCCAGTTCGAGCGCGGGCAGCCGCAGCTCGTGCATGACCATCGCGCACGACGTGCGCCCGCGTTCCCGGCCCCGCAGCCACAGCGCGGCGGCGTGCAGTACGGCGGCGAACTGGCCCAGCGCCTCGTCGTTGCCCGCCAGCGCGGCGCGCACGCCCGCGGTGGCTTCTTCGCGCTGCGCGGCGCGTTCGGCGTTCTTCACCGCCGGCGAAGCGGAATCGTCCGCCTGCCGCATGCGGTCCACAGTGGACAGCACGAGCGAGGGTTTCACGCCCCACGTCCGCGCCCGGATCTCCCACTCCGACGGGCCGCGGAAGTCCCACGCCGCCAGGAATTCGTCGAGCTGCCGCGTGAACGCCACGACCTCCGGGTCGGTGCTCGCGCGCAACCGGTCCTCGAGACCGTCCTGGCCCTCGTCGAACAGCGCCGCCACCAGCGCGGTCCGCGCGAGCCGCGACAGCGCCCACATGCCGGTGGACGGGCCGGTCGAGTCGACGTCGCCGATGCCGGCCACGAGCGTCAGCGCGAGCTCGGGCTTGCCGATCGCCTCGGTGAACTGCGCGACCGCACCCAGCCCGACCCCCGCCTTGAGGCTGGCCTCGATGTGCCGGCTCAGCAGCGGGCGCAGCACGTCGCCGAACGACGTGATCCGCTCACGCAGCTCCTGGTTGCCGAGTTCGGCGATGGCGGGCCGGTTCTTGCGGATGTCCTCGACGGTGCGGCGGTCGGCGTCGTAGGCCGCAAGGTCCGTGGCGCCGAGGACCTGCTCCGCCAGCCACTGCCCGGCGGTGGCCTCGAAGGCGGGGTTCTCGTCGAAGTCGCGCTTCTCGCTCTCGTACGACGGGATGCCCGGCAGGTCCCCGAAGTACTGCAGGTCCACCGCTTCCGGCGTCATGCCGGGCACGCGCACGCCGAACAGGCGCATCAGCGACATGTTGATGTAGAGGTAGCTGCCGAAGGCGGGCAGCACGTTGTGCTCCACGGTGGAGTCGTAGGTGGCGTGGTCCCACACCCCGCACGCGACGAACGCGTCGTCCCAGCCGGGGGACAGGTTCGCCTGGAACCCGGCCGAGGCGTTGAGCGGGCTGATCGGGTCGGGGAAGATCTCGCCGATGTTGGCGCGCGAGTAGATCGGGAAGACCGCCGACGCCTCGTCGTAGATGGGCCACTGCGTCATGGAAGACCTCTCTCGTCGTTGAGTGGGTTGGGTCGGTGCGGGGCTCAGGCGGACGTGAGCCGCCGCCGTTCGAGGGCGAGCTGCTTCGGCGCGCCGATCGCGACGGAGCCGACGTGCCGGCCGCCGGCCGAGTAGCGGGCGACGAACCTGTCCCCGGTGAGGTCGCCGTGCACGAGCTCCACGCGCTCGCCCCGGCCGGGCAGCCCGACCCCCTGGATGCGGAGGCCGCACTGATCGGACCAGAAACCGGGCACGGCGTCGAACGGGGCTTGCGGGCCGTGCAGGAGCGTGCGCGCCGCCGCGGCGGCCCCCAGCGCGGCGGTCGTCCAGTGCTCGGCGCGCACGGGCGCGCCGAGCAGCGGGTGGGTCCAGCGGGCGACGTCGCCGGCGGCCACCACGTCCGGCACGACTTCGCCGGTTTCGTCGAGGGCGCGCAGGTGTTCGTCGCAGCGCACGCCGTTCGTCACGTCGATGCCGCTGCCGGCCAGCCACCCCGTGGCCGGGCGCACGCCGGTCGCGATGACCACGACGTCGGCGGGGATCACCCGGCCGTCGGCGAGTTCGGCGCCGGTCACGCGGTGTTCGCCGAGGAAGCCGGTGACCCGCGTGCCGAGCAGCCAGCGCACGCCGCGCTCGCGGTGCAGCTGCTCGACGCGGCGGGCGACGTCTTCGCCGAGGACGGTGAGCAGCGGGTGGGGCAGCGGATCGGCGACGGTGACGGCGAGGCCGAGGTCGCGGCACGTCGAGGCGAGCTCGCAGCCGATGAACCCGGCGCCGAGCACGAGGACTTCGCCGTGCAGATCGGCTTTCAGGGCGCGGGCGTCGTCGAGGGTGCGCAAGAGGTGGACGCCGGGCCTCTTGCCCAGGCCGGCGGGGATCACGGGGGTCGCACCGGTGGCGATCACGAGGCCGGTGAAGTCCAGCCGTTCGCCGTCACCGAGTTCGACGGTGTGGCCGCGCACCGCGCGGACGGGGTTGCCGAGGCGCCAGGTGACGTCGAGGTCTTCGCCGGCCAGGGCGAGCTCGGCTTCCCCGGTGGCGCCGGTGAGCAGGCCCTTGGACAGCGGCGGCCGGTCGTAGGGCCGGTGCGCTTCCGCGCCGGCCAGCACGATCTCGCCGCGGAACCCTTCGGCGCGCAGCGCTTCGGCGGCCCGCTGCCCGGCGAGCCCCGCGCCCGCGACCACGATGCGCACGGGCGCTACTCCGCGATCCGGATCGCGCGGGTGGGGCAGGCGCGGGCCGCGCGGCGCAGCGCTTCGCCGTCCGTCGCGGCGCTGTGGGCCACGTGCAGCACGGCGTCGTCGTCGAGGCTGAACACCTCCGGCGCGGCGAACTCGCACTGGCCGTGGCTCTCGCACAGGACCGGGTCCACGTCGACCTTCACGGCGCACCCCTCTCGTTTGGTTTGTGACACGCAGATCACATAATGCGGATCCAGGCGCTTCTGGTCAAGGGGAGACGAGCCTGTCATGGTTGCCTGAAGCCAGGCGGGAAGTGCCGGACGTGGACACAACAGCGAACGTGTGGTCACAATCTACCGATCCGAACACCGAGACGAAGCGGGAGCGCCGGACTGTGCGGGTACTGCTCACCAACGACGACGGCATCGAAGCCCCTGGCCTGCTCGCGCTGGCCCACGCCCTGCGGGACGCGGGGCACGACCTCGTCGTCGCCGCGCCCGCCGCCGACAGCAGCGGCAGCGGCACGTCCCTCGGCGCCATCGACCACGGCACGATCGTGGCCACCTCGCCGTACCGGCTGCCGGGTCTCGAAGACGTGCCGGCGCACCGCGTGTCGGCGCCCCCGGCCTTCGCCGTGCTCGCCGCGTGCTTCGGCGCCCTCGGCCCGCCGCCGGACGTCGTCGTCGCGGGCGTCAACGACGGCCACAACACCGGCCGCGCCGTGCTCCACTCCAGCACCGTCGGCGCGGCCCTCACCGCGTCCACCGCGGGCCGCTCCGCCCTCGCCGTGTCGTGCGGCGAATACCCCGGCGCCCGCTTCGACACCGCGGCCGCCGTCGGCGTCGCCGTGCTGCGCTGGCTGATCTCCGAAGCACCCCGGCGCACCGTCCTGAACGTCAACGTTCCCGACGTGGACATCGCCGCGCTGCAGGGCATCCGCTGGGCCCGCCTCGGCCGCGTCGGCTCCGCGGGCCTCACCATCAAACCCGCCGCGGACGGCCTCCGCCTGGAACGCTTCCCGACCGCCCACGACGTCCTGGCCGCGGAGGAACATCGCGACACGGACAGCGCGGTGGTGGCCTCCCGGTGCGTCTCGGTGACGGGGTTGGTGGGTGGCCCGCGCGAAGTTTCCGACCTCGGCTCACTGGCGGGCGTGCTGCCGGTGGCGTGACCGTGACCAAACGAGGCGCAGCAGGATGCGGCGCGTCGCCGGGAGGCGCCGGTCGACGATGAGACCGATCGCCCCCGGGCACGGGATGAGGGTGACCACTCCGGTCACGTGATCTCCGACGGGGTAGGTGCGGCGGGCGGCGTCGAGCTGGTCCTGGACGGGATCGGAGAAGGACATCGTCGCGCGATCCCACCACGGTTATGCTCCGGCGTGGTACCGATTTGCTTGGGGGCGATCGATGACGGACTACGTCGCGGCGATCTGGGAGCGGTTCGACGAGCGGTTCGCGCGCGTGGACGGCGACGCGCGGCTCGAGCGGATCCACGACGGCTGCCGGTGGGCCGAAGGGGCGGTGTACTTCCCCGCGCAGCGCTCGCTGGTGTGGAGCGACATCCCCAACGACCGGCTGCTGCGGTGGGACGAGACGACCGGCGCGGTGGGCGTGTTCCGCCACCCCGCGGGCTACGCGAACGGCAACTCGCGCGATCACCAGGGCCGCCTGCTCACCTGTGAGCAGGGGCCGCGGCGGGTGACGCGGACGGAGCACGACGGGTCGATCACCGTGCTGGCCGACGGGTTCGGCGGCAAGCGCTTCAACAGCCCCAACGATCTGGTCGAAGCCGCGGACGGGGCGGTGTGGTTCACCGACCCCCGCTACGGCATCAGCAGCGACTACGAGGGTTTCCGCGCCGAGAGCGAGATCGGCGGGGAC
This sequence comes from Amycolatopsis sp. NPDC051903, assembly GCF_044452505.1. Lineage (NCBI taxonomy): Bacteria > Bacillati > Actinomycetota > Actinomycetes > Pseudonocardiales > Pseudonocardiaceae > Amycolatopsis > Amycolatopsis sp. NPDC051903. The sequence continues at coordinate 30,221 of NZ_JBITBT010000035.1, forward strand.
CACGTGTACCGCATCGACCCGGCGGGCGAGGTCGCGATCGTGGCGGACGACTTCGAGCGGCCCAACGGGCTGGCCTTCAGCCGCGACGGCGAGCGGCTGTACGTCGCGGACACGAAACGCGGGCACCTGCGCGCGTTCGGCGTCACGCCGCGCGGCACGCTCACCGGCGGCGAGGAGATCGCGCACGTCCGCGAGGGCAACTTCGACGGCATCCGCCTCGACGACCAGGGTCGCATCTGGGCGGCCACCGGCGGCGGCGTGGACTGCTTCGCGCCCGACGGCACTCTGCTGGGCGGGCTCAAGATCCCCGAGCCGGTCGCGAACCTCGTGTTCGGCGGGCCCAAGCGCAACATCCTCTACGTCTGCGCCACGACATCGCTCTACTCGATCATGCTGAACGTGACGGGTGCTTGAGGTCGCGCTCCATCTTCAGCGCGAGCCGCGCGTACTGCACCGTGCCCGCGTCGAGGAAACCCATCCGCCGGTAGAGCGCGATGGCCGCGGCGTTGTCCTCGAACACCTGCAGCCGAACCGACCGGGCGTCGTGGCGGGAAGCCCAGCCGAGCACGGCCTCGATCAGCGCGTCGCCGACGCCGTGGCCGCGGGCGAACGACGCCACGTACATCGAGTGCAGGTCCACCACGCCGTGCTCGTCGGGCAGCGTGCCGCTGGCCATGCCGGCATCGCGGCCCTCGATCGAGGCCAGCACGTTGAACGGCCGGTCGGTGAGCCGCTGCCGCCAGCGCCCCTCGGCGTCGCCCTCGCCCTGCCATTCGGCCAGCCGCGCCCCGAACGCGTGCGGCGATTCCTCCAGCGCGACGAGCCGCAGCGCCCGCCAGTCGCGCCAGTCGTCCGCCGTCAGCTCCCGGATCTCCGCCATGACCCCACGATCGTCACCACCGGTCCCGCGGCGCAACGTGATTTCCGGATGACGACCTATACCGCCCGGCCGAGTCACGCGGGCCCGGTCGCGCTCCCCAGCGTGATGAAGGTCTTCGTGCCCACCACGCCGCCGGAGACGCGGATGGCGTCGATGACCTCACGAAGGTGCGTGACGTCGCGCGCGCGGATGTGGCACAGCGCGTCGGGGTCGCCGGCGACGGGGTAGACGGCCTGGACCTCCGGCAGGTCGCGGGCGAGGCGTTCCATGTCGGGCGGGCGGGTGCGGCCCGTGTAGCGCAGTTCGGTGAACGCTTCGATGTTCCAGCCCAGCTTGGTGTAATCGATCTTCGCGGTGAAGCCCGTGATCACCCCCGTGGCCTGGAGCCGGTCCACGCGGCGCTTGACCGCGGGCAGCGACAAGCCGACCTCCGCGGCCATGTCGGCGTAGGAGCGTCTACCGTCCTGGCGGAGGAACTCAACGAGCCGCAGGTCTATCTCGTCGACTCCGGCCATGTCGCCTCCACGCAAGAAATTGAGGTCCTGTGCACCACTACGTTACATAGTTGCGTCGTCGCGGCCAGACCGCGCACGGATCTTGTGCCGTGAAAGGCTCGCGGTTTCTCCTGTGTCTCGTCCCACGCGCCTCACCCCACCCGTCCCACGCCACACGCTCGCCGAGAGGAGCACCGGTGCTCACCGAACCGGTTTCGCTGGACGACAAGTACGTCGCCGACCACGGGCGCGCGCTGATCTCGGGGGTGCAGGCGCTCGTGCGGCTCACCCTGGAGCAGCGTCGCCTCGACGAGGCCCGCGGCCTCGACACGCGCGTGTTCGTCTCGGGTTACCAGGGTTCCCCGCTCGGCGGGCTCGACCAGGAGCTCGCCCGCGCGAAGCGGTTCCTCGACCCGGCGGGTGTCGTGTTCAAACCGGGCGTGAACGAAGAGCTCGCCGCCACCGCGGTCGCCGGCACGCAGCTGCTCGGCAACGTCCCGGGCCGGCGCCACGCGGGCGTCACCGGCTTCTGGTACGGCAAGAACCCGGGCCTCGACCGCGCCGCCGACGCCATCCGCCACGGCACTCTCGCCGGCACCGCGTCGCTCGGCGGCGCCGTGGCGTGGATCGGCGACGACCCGGCGTGCAAGTCCTCGACCGTGCCCAGCTCGTGCGAGCCGATGGCGCAGAGCCTCGCGATGCCGCTGCTCGCGCCCGGCAGCGTCGCCGAGATCGTGGAGTTCGGCCTGCACGCGGTGGCGATGTCGCGCGCGAGCGGGCTGTGGACGGGGCTGAAGATCGTGGCGGACATCGCCGACGCGTCGGCCACCATCGACATGGCCGCGCTGCGCCACGGCATCCCGCTGCCACCCGAGACCGTCCGGCCGACCGGCCGCGCGCTCGTTGGTGCGCCCGCGCTCGACGCCGAGCACGACATGTTCACCCGCCGCCTCGACCTCGCGCGCGCGTACGCCCGCACCACCGGTCTGAACCGCGTCACCTTCACCGCCCGCGCGGCCAAGCTCGGCGTACTCGCGTCGGGCACCGGCTACGCCGTGGTGCAGCGCGCGCTGCAGGACCTCGGGCTCGACGAAGCCGCGATGGAAGCCGCCGGTCTGCGGCTCATCCGCCTGGCTATGCCCTACCCCGTGGACGCGGACGCGCTGGCCGAGCTCACTGAAGGCCTCACCGAGGTGCTCGTGGTCGAGGACAAGGTGCCGTTCCTCGAAGGCCACCTCAAGGAGGCGCTCTACCGCCGCCCGGGTGCGCCGAACGTCGTCGGCCGCCACGACGAGAACGGCCGGCCGCTGCTCACCGCGCGGGGCCAGCTCGGTGCCGAAGACGTCGCCCGCGCGCTGGTCAAGCGCGTCGAAGCGGTGGTGGGCCCGGACCGGCTGCCGCGCACCGCGACCGTCCACCTCGACGCGATCACGCCGCCGCGGCCCGCGCGCATCGCGCTGCCGACGGCGACCCCGCCGCGCACGCCGTTCTTCTGCTCGGGCTGCCCGCACAACGTCTCCACGCGCACCGGCGACGACACGCTCGTCGGCGTCGGCATCGGCTGCCACGCGATGGTCGCGATCGACGGCGCCGGGCGCGGCAACACCATCGGTCTCACGCAGATGGGCGGCGAGGGCGCGCAGTGGCTCGGTCTTGCGCCGTTCACCGACGACCGGCACTTCGTGCAGAACCTCGGCGACGGCACGTTCCACCACTCCGGCTCGCTCGCCATCCGCGCGGCCGTCGCCGGCGGGGCGACCATGACGTACAAGCTGCTCTACAACGACGCCGTCGCGATGACCGGCGGCCAGCGCGCCGAAGGCCGGCTCGACGTCCCGGCCATCACGCGCCTGCTCGCCGTGGAGGGCGTGCGGCGGATCGTGATCACCACCGAGAGTCCCGCCGACTACCGCGGCATCACGCTCGACCCGATCGCTTCCGTGCGCCACCGCGACGACTTCGCGTCCGTGGAGTCCGAGCTCGCCGCCGTCGAGGGCGTCACCGTGCTGATCCACGACGACCGGTGCGCGGCCGAGGAACGCCGCTTGCGCAAGCGCGGGCAGCTGCCCTCGCCGGCCGAGCGCGTGGTCGTCAACGAGCGCGTGTGCGAGGGCTGCGGCGACTGCGGCGACGTGTCGACGTGCCTGTCGGTGCGCCCGGTCGAGACGGAGTTCGGCCAGAAGACGCGCATCCACCAGTCGTCGTGCAACAGCGATTTCACCTGTCTGAAGGGCGACTGCCCGTCGTTCCTCCTCGTCACGCCCCGGACGAAACCGCGCCGTGAGGTCCCGGAACTGCCGGTGGCGCTGGCGGAACCGGCTTCGCGGCTGTCCGAAGTGGACACCGTGTTGATGCGGATGCCCGGCATCGGCGGGACCGGCGTGGTCACCATCTCGGCCGTGCTGCAGATGGCCGCCCACCTCGACGGCCGGTTCGCCGCCGGGCTCGAGCAGACCGGGCTGGCGCAGAAGGGCGGCCCGGTCGTGTCCGACGTCCGGATCTCCAAGACGCCGGTCGCCGGGTCGCTGCGGGCCTCGCGCGGCACCGCCGACGTGCTGGTGGGTTTCGACCTGCTCGGCGCGGCCGATGCCGCGAACCTCGCCACCGCGCGGGCGGGCCACACCGTCGCGGTGATCAACACGTCCCTCGTGCCGACGGCCGCGATGGTCACCCACCGCGTCGTGCTGCCCGGCTCGCCGGACGACGCGCTCGAGCGCATCGGTGGCGCCACCCGCGACGTGTTCGCCGTCGACGCGACCGAGCTGGCCGAGGCGCTGTTCGGCGACCACATGCCGGCCAACATGCTGCTCATCGGCGCCGCCTACCAGCACGGCGCCGTCCCGATCTCGGCCGAAGCCATCGAAGCGGCGATCCGCCTCAACGGCACCGCGGTGGAGAAGACGCTGGCCGCGTTCCGCTGGGGCCGCGCCGCGGTCGTCGACCCCGCCGCCGTCCGCGCGGCGGCCCTCCCTCCGGTCGTGGCGCCCGTGACCGTCGACGCCGTCGCCGAAGCCCTCTCGGCCGGCGACCTGGAGACGGTGCTCGCCCCCCGCGTCGCCGACCTGATCGGCTTCCAGGACGAAGCACTGGCCCGCCGCTACGCCACCCAGGTGCGCTCGGTGGCCGCCGCCGCCACCGACCGCACCGACCCGGAGACCGGCGCCCGCATCGCCGCCGCGTACGCCCGCGGCCTGCACAAGCTGCTGGCCTACAAGGACGAGTACGAGGTCGCCCGCCTGCACCTCGACCCGGCCGAACAGGCCCGCCGCGCCGCCGAATTCGGTCCCGACGCGGACGTCGCCGTGCTCCTGCACCCGCCCGTGCTGCGCGCCCTGGGCATGAAACGCAAGATCCGCCTGCGCGGCCGCACGGCCACCGCCGCCTTCCGCACCCTCCGCGGCGCCCGCCGGCTCCGCGGCACCCGCGCCGACGTGTTCGGCTACGCCCGCGTGCGCCGCGTCGAGCGCGCCCTGCCGGGGGAGTACCAGCACCTGGTGGAGCGCGGGCTGGCCCACTTGTCGCCGAAGACCGCCGAGGCGTTCGTGGAGCTGGCCGCGCTGCCGGACGTGGTGCGCGGCTACGAGGACATCAAGCTGGCCAACGTGGAGAAGTTCCGCACCCGCGCCGCCGAGCTGCTGGCGACGATCACTTCCTGACCTTCGCGGTGTTCGTCTCGAGGGGACCGCTCGCGCCGGTGCGCGAACGGTCCCCTCGAGCCGTCTACTGGTCGCGACGGGTCCGCTCGCATGTTTCGCGGCGCGAAAGGTCCCTTCGCGCCGACGCGGTGGCACGACGGGTCAGTTCGGGACGGTGCGCGGCATGAAGTGTCCGGCCGCGAGCCTCCACTGGCGCGGCAGGTCCTCTCACCTGCGGTCAGGCCGCGCAGAGTCGGAGTGGGGCTGTGGTGCGGCGAGTCGGCTCGTTGGCGCTGCGTGGCGTGATGGGTCCTCTCGCGCGGTTGGACTGGTGTGAAAGGTCCGTTCGTGCTGGGTCAGTGGTGCGCGAGGTCCCCTCGCTGCGGCCCGTTGGTGTGAGTGGACCCCTCGCGCGGCGGTCATCTGATCTGTGATCAGGTTGTGCAGAGGCGGAGTGGGTCGGTGGTGCGGCGAGTCCGCTCGTTCGCGCTGCGTGGCGTGGCGGGTCCCCTCGTGCGGCTCGGCCGGTGTGAAAGGTCCATTCGTGCTGGGTCAGTGGCGCGCGAGGTCCACTCGTTCCGGCGCCTTGGTGTGAGTGGACCCCTCGCGCGGCAGGTCCTCTCATCTGCCGATCAGGCTGCGCAGAGTCGGAGCGGGTCGGTGGTGCGGCGAGTCGGCTCGTTCGGGCTGTGTGGCGTGATGGGTCCCCTCGCGCGGCTCGACTGGTGTGAAAGGTCCATTCGCGCTGGATCGGTGGTGCGCGAGGTCCAGTCGCTGCGGCCCGTTGGTGTGAGTGGACCCCTCGCGCGGCGAGGGCAGCGTGCGAGGTCGGCTCGTGCGTGGCCGGATCGTGCCACCAGATCGGATGGGAACCATCGCCGGCCGAAGAGCGTGCGGTGGGCAGCGACCTCGCGGTGGTCGTGCCGTGCGCGGCCCGGGCACCGGGGTCGTGCGGCCGGCCGGACGCGGTGAACCACCGCCCGCGGTCCGTGGCAAGCGTTTGCGCCAAGTCCACAAAGGACCACCCCTGGCGGTGGCGCCACCACGGCGGGGATGCGAGGCTGCCCCACGGAGAAGATCACGGAGGTGCGGGTGAACGTTCTGGCGCGCGGCGGCGGCATGCTCGTCGTGGTCCTGGTGGTGGTCGGCGGCACGGCGGGGCTCGGGGCGCTCGCCGGGCTGGGTGGGACGATGATCCTGGCCGCGTTGACGGCCCTGTTCTGCTTCATCGCGGCCAACGGGGGACCGCTGGGGTCCGATCTGAAGGTGCTGGCGGTGTTCGCGCCCGTGGTCGTGGTGGGCGCGGCCGGGCCGCGGTTGCTGGGGCAGGTGAGCCACGCGGCGGCGATCGCGTTGCTGGTGGTCGTGGTGTTCGCGGCGGCGTTGCTGCCGGCGCTGGGCGCGCGGTACGTGACGGTCGGCCTGGGGCTGGGCCTGGCGTCGGTGTTCGGGTACGGGTTCCAGCTCACCGGGGCGGCGAGCGTGGCGCAGATCCTCGGTGCGCCGGCGTTGGCGATCGGCGTGGTGTTCGTGCTGCGGTTGCTGCAGGGGGTGCGCGATCCGGGCGGGCCGACGCGCGCGGCGCTCGCCGACGCGCTGGCCGGGCCCGACCGGCAGAGCGCCGAGCGCGCGGTGCGGTTGTGGCTGGCAGACCGGCCGCGGCGGTGGCAGGCGCGGACGGTCGCCGCGGGCCTGCGGTGCCACGGCACGGCGGCGGTGCTGCGCGACCGCCTGCGCGCACTGGACGCCGACCAGGCGGCGGAAGTCACCGCGGTGCTCGACGCCGTCGAGCGGGAGCTGGCAACGCTCGCCGAGGCCGTCCGGCCCAAGACGGCACCGAAGCTCGCGGAGATCCACCGCGTCGAGCCGCGAGGAACCCTGCCGGGCAACACCCGCGTGCTCGTCGACGACCTCTGGACCGCCGTCGACGCGGTCCGCGATGCCGTCGCCACCCGGGACGAGTCGCTCGTCGACCTGCCGCACCACCTCGTGCGCACGGTGCTGGGTCGCGAGGCCGCGGGCGCGCTGTCGTGGCGCAGCGCTCAATTGCGCCACGCCGTGCGGTGCGCGCTGGGCATGCTGCTGGCCGCTGTCGTCGTCGCGTTCCGGCCCGGCGACCCGCTCACGGTGTCGTTCCTGATGACGACGTTCGCGATCATGCAGCCCGAATGGCGCGACACGCTGGCGAAGGTCTGGCAGCGCGTCGCCGGTTCGGTCGCCGGCGCCGTGGTGCTCGTGCTCGCGCTGTGGCTGCTGCCGAACTCCGCTCTCCTTCCCCTGGGCCTCGTGGCGCTGCTCGTCGGGTTCCCGTTCATGCAGGCGCAGCCCTTGGTGTTCAACGGCTGCATCGTGCTGATGAGCGTGAGCGTCAACGCCGTCACCAAGCACCTCGACCCGGGCGCGACGCTCGTGGAGTACGTCCTGCTGGTCGCGCTGGCCGTGGCGATCGCGCTGCTGTTCGGGTTCGCGGCCGTGCCCGGCGTGCCCAAACCTCCACTGTCGCAACGCTTCGCCGACGCGACCGCCGCGATGGCGGCGCTGCTCACGGCGGTGTCCGCTCGCTTGAAGAACGGTCCCGGCGGCGATCCGCGCGAGGTCGGCCCGCGCTTCCGCGAAGCCGTCCGCGCACACCAGGACCTGGTGAAGCCCGAACCCGGCACGCGCGCCCCGGACGACACCCGGCGCGACGCCGTCGAGGATTCCGCCGAGGGACTGCGGGGCCTCGCCGCTTCCGCCGGCGCGCTGCTCCGGCGCGGCACCGGCTCCGCCGAACTGGCCGCCTTCACCGAGGAGACCGCCACGGCGCTGGCCACCGGCACCGCACCCCCGGACCGGCCCGACCTCACGGACGAGGAAGAACGCCTCCTGGCCGACCTCGTCCTCGCCGACGCCCTGCGCGTCAGCCACGGCCGGACGGTGCTGACCAGCCTGATGAAGGTAATTCATTTTCCGGCCCGAAATCGCGACAACCCTAATTCGACCCTAAATGGCTGATTTCGGAGTGCGCGCCGCAGAACTTCCGTTGTACGTTCTCCCTCGCGGCGAGATGATCTTGCCGCACGAACTGGAGGGAACAACAGAATCATGGGGAAGCGAATTTCGCGCCTCGGTGCGCTCGTGGCCGCGGTCGTGGCGGTGGGCACACTCGTCGGCGGTGCCGGGGTCGCGGGCGCGGCGCCGGCCAACGCGTGCACCGACCCGCACCAGGCGTCCGGGCTCATCGGCAAGTGGGGCCCGGTCAGCAAGTCGAACTGCGCCATCTTCGGACACGCCGGATTCCGCGCCGGTTATGGCTGGAACGTGCAGGAAGGCACCAACCAGTTCGCCTGCGTCGAGGGCTGGGGCTTCGACGCGAAGCACCCGAAGGGCGGCTGGTTCAGCCTCGGCTGCGGCAAGAGCGGCAAGACGACGGTGCCGTGGGGCAACGTCGCCGCCAACCCGCAGGTGCGGGCGAAGAGCATGGGCGGCAGCCTCGCCGTCATCATCGACTGGCGCCAGTGAAGTGAGTCCGGGGCCCGCCGGGAATGGCCGGCGGGCCCCGGACTCACTTTATTCCAGCGCGACGATATCGCGGCCCGTCCGGTCTGGTGCGATCGCCGAAAACACGATTCCCGCCAATGGCCCGATGATGCCCAGTGCCAGGGCCAGTGGAATTCCGCCCGCGATCGTCAGCGCGAACAACGGATACACGCCCGCGCCCAATCCGCGGCCGACGTAATAGCTGCTGTTCGCTCCCGTCGACCGGATGCGAGTCGGGTAGTACTCCGACATCCACACGCCCAGCACGCCGAAGCCACCGCAGGCCGCGGCCGCCCACATGAGCGCCCAGAACGTGGTGTCGCCCCAGAACGACGTGGTCACGTGGTCGCTGCCGGCCAGCACCTGCCCCAGGAACCACGCGAACCCGGCGACCCCGAACACGCACGCGGCCAGGAACGCGTACTTGCGCCGCACCGCGTCGGACAGCACCCCGGTCGCGGTGTAGGCGGCGATGGTGAACACGTAGCCGATCAGCACGATGCCGCTCGCCGTGCCCAGCGGCAGGTGCTGCACCTTCAGCAGGTAGGTCGACAGGTACACGCCGACGGAGTTCGTCGTGAGGAACATGGCCGTGGACAGCACCATGAAGATCACGCTGCCGTAGAGCACCTTCGAGCGGAACACGTCCACGATCGGCACGCGCGTGCGGCGCAGCTCCGGCGGCACGGTGCCCTCGCGCAGCCGCCGCTGGTACTCGAGCCAGTGGCGTGACTCCGGCAGGAGCTTGATCGCCGCGAGCCCGATCACCACGCTCACCGCGCCGATCACGACGTAGCCGGTGCGCCACCCGAGGTCGGTGCCGAACCACGTGAGGCACAGGTAGAGCACGCCGACCGTCACGATCTCGCCGAGGAAGTACATCGACTGGATCAGCCCGCCCATCGTCCCGCGGCGGGTGGTCTTCCAGCACTCGGTGAACATCGAGAACGACAGTCCGAACAGGCCGCCCATGCCGAGCCCGGCGAGCAGCCGGGTGACCAGGAACGTCCCGAAGTTCGGCGCGAGCCCGCCGAGCACCGCGGCGACGCCGAACGCGAGCACGGACACCGCATACGTGCGGCGGCGCCCCAGCGTGTCGCCGAGCCACCCGAACAGGAAGCCGCCGGCGATCGACGCGAAGCCCTGGAACGTCGCGACGCTGACGAGCGCCACCGTCGACACGTGCAGCGAGCCGGACAGGTAGGTGAGCGGGTAGCCGACGAGGTTGATCTCGGCGCCGTCGAACAGCGAGCCGAGGAACGCGAACACGAGGATGAGGCGCAGGTCCCGGCGGGGGTGGGCGCCGGAGGTGAGTCTTTCTGCCCCTGCTGACACAGCGGTCATTGGTGTGCCTTCCGAAGCGGCGGGGGAACGCGGGTCAGAGCACCTTGCCGAGCCCGGCGTGGGCGAGGGCGACGGCGATCTCGTCGTCGGCCTCCGGGGCCAGCGGCAGCAGCGGCGAGCGCACGTACGCGTTGGGGATGACCCCGCGCTGCACCAGGCCCATCTTCAGCGCGACGCTGCCTTCCATGTGCGAGCCGCGGTGGTACACGGCCTTCGTGAGCGGCAGCAGGCGGTCGTGCACGGCCCGCGCGGCCGGGTAGTCGCGGCGCTTGCCGGCCTGCAGCAGCTCCCACATGCCTTCCGGCGCGAGCGCGCCGTAGCCGACGAGCGCGCCGTCGACGTCGAACATCGTGTGCAGCAGGTACTCGTCGTGGCAGGTCAGGATCTGCAGGTCGGGGAATTCGCTGCGCAGCACGGGGACCTCGGTGTCCCAGCGGCGCATGTTGCGCACGCCGTTCTTGATCGCGAACACGGAGTCGAGCTCGGCGATCTTGAGCTGTTCGGTGAGGTTGTAGCTGGCCTTCGTCACGTCCGGGTACTGGAACAGGATCTGCGGCAGGCCGGAGATCTCGCCGACGATGCGGTAGCGGTCGGCGGCGGCGCCGGGCTGGAAGCCGAAGCGCAGCCAGCTGTGCGCGGGGTAGAGCAGCAGCGCGGCCGCGCCGGCCTCGCCGTAGCGCTTGGCCTCCTCACCCGCGACGCGGCTGCCGTCGCTGATCACGCCGGTGATGATCGGCTGCTTGCCCTCGACGGCGCCGACCAGGGTTTTCACGACGTCGGCTCGCTCGGCCTCGGTCATGCTCGCACCTTCGCCGGCGTGCCCGTTGCACACGATCCCCTTCACGCCGGGCAGGCCGGCGAGCCAGCGGCCGTGCACCGCCAGCGCTTCGTGGTCGACGTCGCCGTTCTCGGTGAACGGGGTGACGCACGCCGGGACGAGGCCGCGCAGATCAAGAGACTTCATGACACTCCCTGGGAATCGGACGCTGGGCAAATCGGATGCTGTGCAATCGATAGAGGAATCGGTTGCACAACGGTAGGCTGCGACGTGCACAGGAGTCAAGGGAGCAAGATGAGCGAGAGTGTGCCGCGGCCGACGATCAGCGACGTCGCGCTGGCCGCGGGCGTCAGCAAGTCGACGGTGTCACGCGCGCTCAACCCGGAGCACCGCTTCTTCCGCAGCCCGTCGGCGGCGCGGATCCGGGAGATCGCCGAGGGCGTGGGCTACGAGCCCAACCCCGTTGCCGCCAACCTGCGGCGCCAGCAGACCAACACCGTCGGCGTGCTGGTGCCGCGGCTCACCGACACGGTGATGGCGATGTTCTACGAGGAGGTCGCCACCGCCTGCACGCGCCGCGGCTACCACGCGCTGGTCGCGACGTCGCACGACGAGCCGGAGCTGGAACGGGAGAACGGCCGGATGCTGCTCGGCCGCCGCGTCGACGGCCTCATCCTGACCACCGCCCGCACCGATGGCGGTTTCTGCGAGGAGCTGCTCGAGCGCGGTGTCCCGCACGTGCTCGCCGTGCGCACCTTCGGCGCGAGCGCCGCCGCCACCGGCGACGACCGGCTCGGCGGCTACCTCGCCACGCGCCACCTCGTCGACCTCGGCCACCGCCGCGTCGCGCTGGTCGCCGGTCCGGCGTACGCGTCCAGCGCGCTCGGCCGCCGCGCCGGCTACGAGGACGCGCTGCGCGAAACCGGCCTGCTCGTCGACCCGGCGCTCGTGCTGCCTTCGACGTTCAGCATGGAGAGCGGCGAAGCGGCCGGCCGCGCGCTGCTGGCCCTCGATCCCCGCCCGACCGCGGTGTTCGCCGTCAACGACAACACCGCCGTCGGCCTGCTCTCGGCGGTGCAGCGGGCCGGCGTGCGCGTGCCGGACGAGCTGTCCGTGGTCGGGTACAACGACATCCCGCTGGCCGCGCGCCTGCCGGTGCCGCTGACGACGATCCGGGTGCCGTTCACGGAGATCGCGGGCGCCGCGGTGGACCTGCTGATCGACGCGGTGGCCGGGGTTTCGCCGTCGACGCGCCGGTTCGCCCCGACGCTCATCCCGCGGGGGACGACGCTGCGCGCCGGCTGAGGTGTCCACTGAGGACCGTGCGGAACCAGTGCGCAGTTGTTGCAGACCCATGACACTTCTCGCGCCCGCCGGGGACGTGGCGCAGGCAGTCTGGAACGGGTGAACAACCGTGTGCTCAGCATCGCCTGGCGGCTGGTGGCCGCCGCCGTCCTCGCCGTCGCCACGGGGGTGACGTACCTCGTGCTGGTCCGCACCGAAGCCGGCCAGGAGGCCGACCAGCGGATCCTCGAGACGTTCGATCCGTCGTTCACCCGCGCGTCCGGGGAGGTGCCGCTGCCGCTGGAGGTGCCGGTGCCCGTGCTGTTCACGATCGCGCTCGCGCTGGTCGTGGTCATCGGCCTGGTGCGGCGCGCGTACCTGCGCACGGTGGCGGCGGTCGGGCTCATGGCCGTGACGGCGGGCGTCGCGCAGCTGCTCAAGGCCGCTCTCGACCGGCCCGGCCTCGCCGAGGAGATCCACTCCACCAGCAACAGCTTCCCGAGCGGGCACGTGTCGGTGGCGGCGATGAGCGTGTTCGCGCTGCTGCTGGTCGTGCCGCGCCTCGCGCGGTTCGCGGTGGCGCCGCTGGGGCTGGCCTGGATCGTCGCGGTCGGGGTTTCGACGCTCACCGTCGGCTGGCACCGCCCGAGCGACTGTCTCGGCGGGTTCCTCCTCGCGGCGACCGGGTACGCATTGGCGTCGGCCTTCGTGGTGGCTCGCCCGCCGCGCCCGGCCGACGGGCCGACCGTCGTCCTCGGCGTGCCCGCGACCCAGCCGATCCCGTACGTCGACCGCCGCCAGTTCTCCGCACCGCGCTGAGAGGTTCGGCGCAGGGCTGTGACCGGGCTGCGACAGAGAGTTCGAGCTGCGAAGACATCCCGGCCGCACCCTCGATCCGGGGGGACCGCACGACGGGTCCCCACGGACGCAAGGGGTAACGCGATGAACGAGCTGACCGTGCGGGGCCTGGGCCACGTGTACCTGATCGGCATCGGCGGGGTGGGGATGTCGGGCCTGGCGGAGATCCTGCTGCGCCACGGCGTGCCCGTGAGCGGCAGCGAACTCGGCGACCGGCCGGCGCTGGCGAAGCTGGCCGGACTCGGCGCGACGATCCACCGACGGCACTCACCGGGAAACCTGGGGAACGCCGACACCGTCGTCCACTCCACGGCGATCCCCGCCGACCACGTCGAGCTGATCGCGGCGCGCGATCGGGGCCTGCCGGTGCTGCACCGGTCCGCAGCCCTCGCGGCCGTGCTGGCCGGCCGGCGCACGATCGCCGTCGCCGGCACGCACGGCAAGACCACCACGACCGCGATGATCACCGTCGCGTTGCGGGCCGGCGGTGCGGACCCGTCTTACGTGATCGGCGGCGACGTCCGCACGCTCGGGTCCGGCGCGCTCGGTTCGGGTGAGCACTTCGTGGTCGAGGCCGACGAGAGCGACCGGTCGTTCTTCGCGTACACACCCGAGGTCGCCGTGGTCACGAACATCGACTCCGACCACCTCAACACCTACGGCGACGTCGACGGCCTGGCGCAGGCGTTCCTCGACTTCTGCCGGCGCGTGCGGCCGGGCGGGTTCGTCGTCACCAACGCCGACGACGAACGCTGCCGCCGGCTGGCCGCGATCCTGCGTGCCGAGGGCCGCGCGGTGTACACCTACGGCCAGGCCAACGACGCGGACCTCATCGTGGTCGGGCTGTCCACCGTCGCCGCCGCCGTCCGCTACGACGCCGTGCTCGACGGTGCCCTCCTCGGCGCCGTCCACGTGCCCGTGGTGGGCCACCACTTCGGCCTCAACTCCGCGGCCGCGCTGCTCGTCGCGCAGCGCCTGGGCGTGCGCGGCGCCGCGCGCGGGCTGCGCCACTTCCCGGGCGTGCGCCGGCGCTTCGAGCTGCGCGGCGTCGTCGACGGGATCCGCGTGTACGACGACTACGCCTGCCACCACACGTCCATGGCCGCTTCGCTGCGGGCGATGCGCACGATCGCGCAGGGCCACCGGCTGGTCGTGGTGTGCCAGCCGAACCGCGCCTACCGCGTGCGGCAGTTCCTGCGCGAGATGGCCGATTCCCTCAGCCTGGCCGACGAAGCGGTGGTGCTGGAGGTGTTCGGCCCGGGCGAAACCGTCGCCGCGGGCTTCGACGGGCGGGCCCTCACCGCCGCGATCCCGTTGCCGGACAAGCACAAAGTGTTCGCCGGTTCCGCTTCGGCCGCCGTCACGGAGGTCCTGCGGCGCGCGCAGCGGGGCGACGTCGTCGTCACGATCGGCTCCCCGGAGATGGCGACGGTGGCCGGACGGCTCGTCGAAGCTCTGCACACCGCCGGCGAACCGGCCGTCCGGGCGGCGGGGTAGGCCGGTTCCCTGCCTCAGGTGCGTTCGCCCGGCGATGCACCGTCGCGACGTTCTGGGGGCAGGCGGCCGTCGCTCGGGAGGGGTCCCGCGGCGGGTCGTTACCGTCCCCGGTGACCGAGCCGGAGCGAGGGGAGCGGGTCGTGGGGTGGCGGATCAGGACCGCGCAAGGGGTCATGTACGTGCAGGCGGTGGCGTCGCTCGGGATCTGGGTGGTGCAGCTGCTGACGTTGACCGAGCGGCTCGACCACGGGCAGGACGTGCCGGGTTCGGTGTGGCTGGTGCTCGTGCTCAACCCGGTGATCGTCGTGCTCGTCGCGCTCGCCGCGGTGTTCCTGGTGCGGCGCCCGTGGGCGAAGGGGCTCGCGGTGTTCCTGGAGGTGGTGGGCGCGGTGAGCGCGCTCATCAGCGTCACCACCGGCTACTACCAGGCTCTGTTCGCCATCCTGCTGGCGTGCGGCGTGATCGTGCTGGTCGCGTCGAGCGCGCAGCGCCCGGCCCACGCGTGAGGAGTCGTTCCGTGAACCGTGTTGCCCGCCTGCGCCTGGCCGGGGTGGCCGCCGCCGTCGCGCTCGTCGCGTCCGGGTGCGCCGGGCCGCCGCCCGAGCAGTGCGACGAGAACTTCTGCATCACCCCCGCGTACTGGCCGAGCGCTGCCACGCAGATCGAAAACGGCTTCATGGCGGTGCTCAGCGCCCTCGGCGTGGTCCCGATCGTGCCCCGCAGCGCCAACGGCCCCGCGCGGCGCACCTTCGGCCAGTAGCGTCAGCCGGGACCTTCGCCGGAGATCTCGTCCGGGCGCGATCAGGCGGTCGTCCACCGTTGTGCAGAGCCCGGATTGCTTCGAACTCGGCCGTCCCGCGCCGGGTCACGGCCAGGTGGACGCTCCACCGCGGCGTTTGCGGACGGTCTTGCCCGTGCCCGGCGGGAACCCGTGTTTGGCGAGGCGGACTTCGGCGAGTTCGTCGGCGCTGGTGACGGTCAGGAAAAGGCCCAGCAGAAGCGCCATGAGCAGCGAGAGCAGGATCACGACGACCGGCAGGGGCGTCAGGAAGAACAGCAGCAGGAACACCCCCACGAGCCACGGCAGCACCTCGAAGAACACGCGGAACGTGAACCGCAGCAGCCAGGTCGGGGCGGTGGCGTCGTGCAGGACCCAGGGGCGGTACTCGTCGGGCAGGCGGGCGCCGTAGACGTAGCGCAGCCACCGGATCGGACCCGGTCGTGGGGTCACCATGGCTACCTCCCGAAACGCGGTCACCCCAGCTTCGACGCGATGAGCGGGATCTGTCCACCCGCCAGCACCGCCGCGACCTGGCGGGTCGAGAAGTGGTGGGTCACCTCGTACTCCTCGTCGCGGGTGGTGTTGCGGACCGCGACCGGCGATACGTTTTCGAGCTGCGAACGGACGTCCTCGATCGCCAGCACGTCACCTTCGTCGATCCGGTCGTAGTCGTCCTCGGAGGTGAACTCCAGTGCCAGCACGCCGAAGTTCGCGAGGTTCTGCCAGTGGATCCGCGCGAACGACTTCGCCAGCACCGCCCGCATCCCGAGGTGCCGCGTGGTGATCGCGGCGTGCTCACGCGAGGAGCCCTGCCCGTAGTTCTCCCCGCCGACCACGAAGTGGGCCGGGCCGTCCGCCGCCCGCACGGGGTACTCCGGATCGATCCGCGTGAACGTGAACTTCGCCAGCTCCGGGATGTTCGACCGGAACGGCAGCGCGCGGGCGCCTGCGGGCGAGATTTCGTCGGTGGACACGTCGTCGCCCACCTTGAGCAGCACCGGGGCCTCGAGCCGGTCGGGCAGGGGGTCGAGGCCGGGTAGGCCGGCGATGTTCGGGCCCTTCACCAGCTCACCGCCCCCGTGCGACGGTGGCACGAACGTTCGTGCATCCACAGTGGACCGTGACGGCAGCGAGATGGACGGCCACGTCAGGCCTTCCCGTGAAGCGTGGTCCCGCGGGTCCGTGAGCACTCCGGTCAGCGCCGACACCGCCGCCGTTTCCGGCGAGCACAGCCACACGGAATCGTCCGGGGTGCCGGAGCGGCCGGGGAAGTTGCGCGGGAACGTGCGCAGCGAATGGGCTCCCGGTGCGGGCGCCTGGCCCATCCCGATGCAGCCGAGGCAGCCGGCCTGGTGCACGCGCGCCCCCGCGGCGACGAGGTCCGTGGCGTACGCGGCCCGCGTGAGGTCCACGAGGATCCGCCGCGAGGTCGGGTTCACGTCGAAGCTCACGTCGTCCGCCGTCTGCTGCCCGTGCACGACCGCCGCCGCGACGGCGAAGTCCCGGAACCCCGGGTTGGCCGACGAACCGAGCACCACCTGGGAGATCGGCGTGCCCTCGACGTCGCGCACGGGCACCACGTTCCCCGGTGACGACGGCTTCGCCACCAGCGGCTCCACTGTGGACAAGTCGATTTCTTCCGGGTGGTCGTAGGTCGCGCCGTCCTCGGCCGCGAGCGCGCGGAAGTCGGCCTCGCGGGCTTCCCGGCGCAGGAACTCGCGCACGGCGTCGTCCGCCGGGAACACCGTCGCGGTCGCGCCCAGCTCGGCGCCCATGTTCGCGATCACGTGCCGGTCCATCGCCGTGAGCCCGACCAGCCCCGGGCCGTGGTACTCGATGATCCGCCCGCGGCCGCCGGACACGCCGTGGCGCCGCAGCATCTCCAGCACCACGTCCTTCGCCGACACCCACTCCGGCAACGAGCCCGTGAGGCGCACACCCCAGATCTCGGGCATCCTTACCCGCAGCGGCTCACCCGCGATCGCCAGCGCGACCTCCAGGCCGCCGACGCCGATCGCCAGCATCCCGAGCGAGCCCGCCGCGCACGTGTGCGAATCCGACCCGATCAGCAGCTTGCCGGGCACGCCGAAGCGCTGCATGTGGGTGGGGTGCGAAACCCCGTTGCCCGCCTTGGAGAACCACAGCCCGAACCGCCGGCAGGCCGAGCGCAGGTATTCGTGGTCCTCGGCGTTCTTCTCGTCGGCTTGCAGCAGGTTGTGGTCCACGTACTGCACGCTCACCTCGGTGCGCGCCCGCTCCAGCCCGAGTGCTTCGAGCTCCTGCATCACGAGCGTGCCGGTCGCGTCCTGCGTCAGCGTCTGTTCCACGCGCAGGCCGATCTCCGTACCCGGTTCGAGCTCCCCGTCCACGAGGTGGTCGCGCAGCAGCCGGCCCGCCAGCGTCCTCTCACGGCTCATGCCCGCCGGGTACCCACAGGTCAGGAGCCGAAACGCGCCAGCGCCGCCGCCGCCGAAGCCGCGTGCTTCGAAAGGTCCCGCCACGGGTCGGCCTTGCGCGCGAGCCGCTGCCGCAGCTTCGCCGGCGGCCAGCCACCGGGTTCGGCCTTGCCCAGCTCGTGCCAGTCGAGCGGGGTCGCGGCCGCGGCGCCGGGCCGTGCGCGCAGCGAGTACGGCGCGATGAACGTCTGCGCGTACCCGTTGCGGTTGGCGTCGAGGAAGATCCGGTCGCCGCGCTTGTCCTTGCGCTGCTCGGTGGTCAGGTGGTCCGGGTCGTCGGCGGCGACGCGGTCGGCGAGCACCCGCGCGAGCTCCAGCACCACGTCGACGTCCGACCGGGCGTCCAGCGCCGCGACGACGTGGAAGCCGCGCCCACCCGTCGCCTGCACGAACGGTGCGAGGCCCGCCCGCTCGTAGTGGTCGCGGACCCTCCGCGCCGTCGCCCGCAGCCGCGACACCGGAGTGCCGTCCGGCGGGTCGAGGTCGAGCACGAGCCGGTCCGGCCGCTCCGGGGAATCCACAGTGGACAACCACACGTGGAACTCGATCGTCGCCTGGCCGGCGAGGTAGTCGAGCGACTCGGCGTCGTCGCACACCACGTACTCGTCGAAACCTCCGCCGCGCCGCGGTACGCGTTCGGTGCGCAGCCAGTCCGGGAAGTGCTCGCCCGGGTGTTTCTGGAACCAGCCCTGCCCGTCGATGCCGTCGGGGAAGCGCCGCAGCGTCAGCGGCCGGCCGCGCAGGTGCGGCAGCAGCACGTCCGCCACCGCGCGGTAGTACTCGACGACGTCACCTTTCGTCAGCCCATCGCCGGGGTAGAAGACCTTGTCCGGGTGAGAGATCACGCTTGCTCCCGAATCACGTCGGCCGCCTGCTTGTCGTCGCGCAGGCCCTGAAACCGCGGGTGCCGCAGCCGCCCGTCTCGTGTCCACTCCGAAAACCCGACCTGCGCCACCAGTTCCGGCCGGACCCAGTGCGCACCCTGCTCCCGCAAGGCTTCGGCGAACGGCGACTTTCCGGTCTCGCGTTCGGCCAGCAGCCGGTGCAGCGACGCGAGCAACCGTTCGTCGAACCCGGTGCCGACTTTGCCGGCGTACCGCAAGCGGTTGTGGTCGTAGTAGCCCAGGAGCAGCGCGCCGAAGCCGTGCCGCGCGCCCTGCGGATCGGTGAAGCCGCCGATCACGAACTCCTGGCCGTGCGCGCACTTGAACTTCAGCCAGTCCGCCGACCTCCCCGAGCGGTACGGGGCGTCCGCCCGCTTCGCGATCACCCCCTCCCACCCACGGCGGCACGCCTCCTCGAAGAACTTCTCCCCGTCGGTGTTGCGGTGGGCCGAGAGCCGCAGCGGGTCCTCGAACTCGAACGCGTCCTTCAGCAGCGCCTTGCGCTCCCGCAACGGCAACGGCGTGGCGTCGTGCCCGTCGAAGTGCAGCAGGTCGAACAGGTAGTAGTACACGCGCACGCCCGTCGCCCGCGCGCGGTCCGGATCGGTGAGGTGGATCCGCGGCTGCAGCGCGGCGAAGCTCGTGTTGTCCCCGTCGAACGCCACGATCTCCCCGTCGGCCACGAACCGGTCCCCACCCCGCTCGGCCAGCGCTTCGACGAGTTCTGGGTACGCGTTGTCCATCACCCTGTGGTTGCGTGAGTACAGCGTCGGCGCGGCCCCGTCGCGCACGCACAACGCCCGCACGCCGTCGAGCTTCCGCTCGAACAGCCAGCCCTCGTCGGAGAACCGCCGGTCCGTCAGGGTGGCGAGCGTGGGTTCACGCCAAGCCGGTGCGCTCATCGGAACTCCGCGCCCTCGGCCGGGCGGTACTCGGCCGGACGGTCCTTCCCCCGCATCACGCCTCCTCGCTGTCCGTATCCCCGGGTGCCCGGCCGCCTCCGCCGCGAAACCCCGGTTGACGACGGCGCGTTTGCCACCCGCCCGGCCGGGAAACCGGGGAGCGGGGACACGAAGGGAGATCCATGAAGGCAGTGACCTGGCACGGCAAACGCGATGTGCGCGTCGACACCGTGCCGGACCCGAAGCTGCGGGAGCCGACGGACGCGATCGTGCGGATCACGTCCACCGGGATCTGCGGGTCCGATCTGCACCTGTACGAGGTGCTGGGCGCGTTCATGACCGAGGGCGACATCCTGGGCCACGAGCCGATGGGGGTCGTCGAGGAGGTCGGCGCCGGCGTCGGCGGGCTCAAGCCCGGCGACCGGGTGGTGGTGCCGTTCAACATTTCGTGCGGGCACTGCTGGATGTGCGAGCGCGGCCTGCAATCGCAGTGCGAGACCACGCAGGTGAAGAGCCAGGGCAAGGGCGCTTCGCTGCTCGGGTACACCAAGCTGTACGGCCAGGTGCCCGGCGGGCAGGCCGAGTACCTGCGCGTGCCCCAGGCGCAGTACGGCCCGATCAAGGTCCCGGACGGCCCGCCCGACGAGCGGTTCGTCTACCTGTCCGACGTCGTGCCGACGGCGTGGCAGGCGGTCGAGTACGCGGACGTCCCCATCGGCGGTTCCGTCGCCGTGTTCGGGCTCGGGCCGATCGGGCAGATGGCGTGCCGCATCGCGAAGCACCGCGGGGCGGGTGAGGTCATCGGCGTCGACCTCGTGCCGGAACGGCTCGCGCGGGCCCGGGCACACGGTGCCACCGCGCTCGACAGCCGCGACCACCCGGACATCGCGGCGTCGATCCGGCAGCTCACCGGCGGCCGCGGAGCCGACGCGGTGATCGACGCCGTCGGCATGGAAGCCCACGGCGCCCCGTTCGGCCGGCTCGCACAGAACCTCGTCGCGATGCTGCCGCAGCAGCTCGGCGCGAAGATCACCGAAAAGGCCGGCATCGACCGGCTGAGCGTGCTGTACGCGGCCATCGACAGCGTCCGCCGCGGCGGCACGATCTCGCTGTCCGGTGTGTACGGCGGCATGGTCGACCCGCTCCCGATGATGGACCTGTTCGACAAGCAGATCCAGCTCCGCATGGGCCAGGCCAACGTGCGCCACTGGATCGACGACCTCATCCCGCTGCTCACCGACGACGGCGATCCGCTCGGCGTCGAGGGGTTCGCCACGCACAAACTGCCGCTCGCGGACGCGCCGCGGGCCTACAAGATCTTCCAGAAGAAGCGCGAGGGCGCGCAGAAGATCCTGCTTCAGCCCGCAGCCTGACCGGAAAGGAGCGCGCATGACCCGCACGGCCGAGGTCGGCGTCGAGACGCTGCGCCGGTACCGCAGGGCCTGCGACTACCTGGCCGCGGCGATGATCCACCTCCAGGACAACGTCGTGCTCGGCGAACCGCTCCGCCGCGAGCACCTCAAACCGCGGCCGCTCGGCCACTGGGGCACGTGCCCCGGGCTGTCGCTCGTCTACAGTGGACTGAACCGGCTGGTGGCGCGCACCGGGCAGCGGACGCTGCTGGTCACCGGCCCGGGGCACGGCGCGCCGGCCATCCACGCCAACCTGTGGCTCGAGGGCACGCACGCGCAGTACGATCCGGTGCTGAGCCTCGACGCGGCCGGGCTGGCCGAGCTCGTCCGGCGCTTCTCGTGGCCCGGCGGGTTCCCCAGCCACCTCTCGCCCGAGGTGCCGGGCGTGATCCACGAGGGCGGTGAGCTCGGCTACGCGCTGGCCACGGCGTTCGGGGCCGCGTTCGACGACCCCGGTTTGCTGGTCGCGTGCGTCGTCGGCGACGGCGAGGCGGAGACCGGGCCGACTGCCGCCGCGTGGCACAGCCCGAAGTTCACCGGCCCGCGCGACGGCCGGGTGCTGCCGATCCTGCACCTCAACGGCTACAAGATCTCCTCGCCCACGCTGTTCGCGGCGATGACCGACGACGAGCTCACCGCGTACTTCACCGGCTGCGGCTGGCACCCGCGGATCGTCGACGTGCGCGACTCCGAAGACCCCGACACGCAGCTCGCCGAAGCCCTCGACGGCGCGTACACCGACGAACTGGGCCTGATCGTGCTCCGCAGCACGAAGGGGTTCGGCGTCCCCGCGCGAACCCCGGACGGCACACCGCTGGAGGGCACGTTCCACGCCCACCAGGTGCCGCTCGAAGGTGCCGGCCACGACGACGCCCAGCTGGCCGAGCTGGAGCGCTGGCTGCGCTCGTACCGGCCCGAAGAACTGTTCGACGCGGGCGTGCCGCAGCCCGACCTGCTCGCCGTGCCGCCGGATCCCGAGCTGCGCCTGGGCCGGGTGCCGCAGGCGAACGGCGGACGGTTGCGCCGGGACCTGCCGCTGCCGGCGACCCGGGACTTCGCCGTCGCCCTCGACCGGCCGGGTGCGCGCGATGCCAGCGCCACGGAGGCGCTGGGTGAGTGGCTCGCGGAACTCCTGCGGCGCACCGAAGACCGCCGCGACTTCCGCATCGTCTGCCCGGACGAGCTCGAGTCCAACAAGCTCGGCGCGGTGCTGGACGCGACCTCGCGGGGCTTCGCGCGCGAAGTACCGGGCTACAGCGAGCACCTCGGGCCCGACGGGCGTGTGCTGGAAGTCCTGTCGGAGCACAACTGCCAGGGCTGACTGCAGGGTTACCTGCTGACCGGCCGGCACGGGCTGTTCCCGTGTTACGAGGCGTTCGTGTCCATCGTGGACAGCATGGTCAACCAGTACGCCAAGTTCCTCAAGATGTCGGGCGAGGTCGCCTGGCGCGCACCCGTCGCGAGCCTGAACTACCTGCTCACCAGCGACGGCTGGCGCCAGGAGCACAACGGCTACAGCCACCAGGGCCCCGGGTTCATCAACACGATCCTGACCAAGAAGGCCTCGGTGGCACGGATCTACCTGCCACCCGACGCGAACACGCTGCTCGAAGTGATGCACCGCTGCCTGGCGTCCACCGACTTGATCAACGTCGTCGTCTCGGGCAAACAGGCGGGGCCGCAGTGGCTCGATCCGGAAGCCGCGCGAGCGCACTGCCGGGCCGGCGCGGGCGTCTGGGACTGGGCGGGCACGGCCGGCGACGGTCCGGCCGACGTCGTGCTCGCCTGCGCGGGCACCACTCCGACCATCGAGACGATCGCCGCGGCGCAGCTGCTCGCCCGGCTGGCGCCGGAGTTGCGGGTGCGCGTGGTCAACGTCGTCGACCTGCTCGCGCTGTCCCCGGCCGACCGGCACCCCAACGGCCTCGGCGACGACGAGTTCACGGCCTGTTTCGGCGACGACGTACCGGTGGTGTTCGCCTTCCACGGGTACCCGTCGGCCGTGCACGAGGTGCTGCACGGCCGGCCCGGCGGCGGCCGCTTCCACGTGCACGGTTACCTCGAAGAGGGCACCACGACCACGCCGTTCGACTTGTTGGCGAGCAACCGCATGACCCGCCACGACCTCGCCGCCGACGCGCTGGGCCGCGCGCGGGGCTGGTCGTCGGCCGCGGGCGGGGTCGTGCGGGACCTGCTGCGCGAGCGGGCCGAACTCGTCGCCGCCGCCTACCGCGACGGCGAGGATCCACCGGAGATCACGCAGTGGCGGTGGACCTCGTGACGGTGCTGACCGTCAACCCCGGCTCGGGCAGCCTGCGCCTGCACCTGGTCGACGGCGACCGCGTGCTCGACGCCGCGGAGATCGGCCACCCGCCGCGCTCGGCCGACGCGCGCGCCGAGGCGACCGCGTTCCTGAACCGGCTCCCAGCGCCGCCCGACGTGGTCGCGCACCGGCTGGTCCACGGTGGACCGCAGGTGATCGCACCGACCGTGCTGGACCCCCGGGTGCGCGAGGCGATCGCCACCGCGGCGTCGTTGGCGCCCCAGCACGTGCCCGCCACCCTGGATCTCCTGGACCTGCTGACCGACCGGCTGCCCGACGTGCCGCACGTCGTCTGTCCCGACACGGCGTTCCACGCCCACCTCTCCGAAGTCGCCCGGACCTACCCGCTGCCGGAGCGGTGGCGGGCTCGGTGGGGCCTGCGGCGCTACGGCTTCCACGGGCTGTCGTTCGCCTGGGCTGTGCGCCGGGCAGGCACACTGCTCGGGCGGCCGCCCGGCGAGCTGAACCTGCTCGTCGCGCACCTGTCCGGCGGCAGTTCGGTGTGCGCGGTCGCCGGGGGCCGCAGCGTCGACACTTCCATGGGTTTCACGCCGCTGGAGGGACTGATGATGGCGAAGCGCTCCGGCAGCGTCGACCCGGGACTGCTGTTGTGGCTACTGCGCGAGGGCAAGCTGACGTTGGACGAACTCGAAACCGGCCTGTCGGAACACTCCGGGCTGCTCGGGCTGTCCGGGTCGTCGTCCGACACCCGCGACCTCGTGCACGCCGTGCGCGACGGCGACGTCAAGGCGTCCTTCGCCCTCGCCGTGTTCGACCACCGGGCCCGCCGGGAACTGGCGGCCGTCGCCGCGAGCCTCGACCGCGTCGACGCGCTCGTCCTCACCGGGGACATCGGGTGGGACCAGCTGGAGGTCGCCGAAGAGATCTCGGCGGGCCTCGGTGTCCTCGGCCTGCGCGGTGGCCTGGACCCGCGGCGCGACCACGACGCCGTCATCAGCCCACCGGGCGCCGCCGTACCGGTGCTCACCGTGCGGCCGCGCGAAGAACTCGAACTCGCCCGCACCGCAACGGTGCTCGTCCGCGACGGCGCCGCCGCTCGCTGAGCCCCGGCCACGGAGGGTGCTCGCGTCGGGTCACTTCCGCGACGGTTCTTGCCACGCCCGCTAACTAGCATTACGTTACTAACAACTCGCTAGTTAGGAGCCAACGTGGGCTGCAACGAGCACCCGGGCCCCCGGTGGGCCCGGCCGGGACCCCATCGGGTCGGCACGCGCGAAGTCGACGAGTGGGCGGTGGCGGACGGGCGGCGGGTCGCCGTTTTCGCGCAGGAACCGGAAACCACGGGGCAGCGGCCGGTTGTCGTCCTGTGCCACGGGCTGGGCGGGAGCCATCGCGGCTACGCCGGCCTCGGGCACCACCTCGCGTCACACGGGTACGCGGTGCTGCACCCGCAGTTCCTCGACGCGTTCGAGCTCGCGGGGCCGGAGCTCGGCCTGTCCGGAGTGGACGAACGCACCTGGGCCGCGGATCCCGTGGCCAAGCAGAAGATGCACGCGATGCTGTTCGATCCGCGGCACTGGCTGTCGCGGGTCGCGCGGGTCCACGCGGTGCTCGGCTCCCTCGGCGCGCGGGCGACCGGCGTGCTCGTCGCCGGGCACTCGTTCGGCGCCTACACCGCCCAGCTCCTGCTGGGCACCCGGTTGTCCGGCTTCGGGCTGGACGACGAGGACTTCGGTCACCCGGCCGTCGCCGGCGGAATCCTCCTGTCACCACAGGGGAGCGGGGATCGCGGGCTCACCGAACGGTCCTGGACCGGCGTCGAGCGGCCCGTGCTGGTCGTCACCGGCACGCGCGACTTCGGCGCCCGCGGTGAAGGGTTCGAGTGGCGGCGCGAGCCGTTCGACCGGGCCCCCTCGAAGCGCAAGCACCTCGCCGTGGTCCGCGACGGCGACCACCAGCTCGGCGGAATCCCACACCACGAAACCGAAACCGGCCCGATCGCGGCCGCGATCTCCGCCGTGGCCGTGGCGTTCGCCGACGGCGTCCACGGCGACCGCACCGCGCGCGAGTGGCTCGCGACCGGGCCGTTCCCGACGATCCTCGAGCACATCCACCAGGAGGAGACCGCATGTCCGACGTCGTGATCAGCGCGACGGGCGTCGAGCGGACGTTCGTCGCGCGGGGCCACGCGGTCCACGCGCTCGGGCCCGTCGACCTGACCGTCGAAAGAGGACAGTTCGTCGCCGTCGTCGGCCCGTCCGGGTGCGGCAAGTCGACCCTGCTGCGCATCGTCGCCGGGCTCGCCGCGCCGTCGGCTGGCGAGCTGGTGATCGACCGCGTCGACCCCGATTCGCCGTTGTGCTCCATGGTCTTCCAGGACTACGGCATCTTCCCGTGGAAGACCGTGCTGGCCAACGTCCGCCTGCCGCTGGACATCGCGGGGGTCGCGCGGCCGCGCGCCAACGAAATCGCGCACGACTGGATCGACCGCGCCGGCGTCGCGGGCTTCGAATCCGCTTACCCCGCAACGCTCTCCGGCGGGATGCGTCAACGCGTCGCGCTGGCGCGGGCGTTCGTGGCCAACCCCGAGATCCTGCTGATGGACGAGCCGTTCGCCGCGCTCGACGCGCAGCTTCGCCTGGTCCTGCAGCAGGAGCTGCTCCAGGTGTGGGAGGCCCACCGGCGCACGATCCTGTTCGTCACCCACGCGATCGACGAGGCGCTGCTGCTGGCCGACCGCGTGGTCGTCATGTCCTCGCGGCCGGGGCGCATCCTCGACGACATCGAGGTCCCGTTCGCCCGTCCGCGCACCCGGGCCGCGCGGGCCACGGCCGAATTCGGTGCACTCGAAGACCACATCTGGCGGCTCCTGAAAGGTGAGGTGGAAGAACGTGAGCACGCTCATGACGTCGCATGACCGGCTGGGTGGCGGCGAGCTCGTGCGGCGGACCCCCGGCGCCGCCGAGCTCGCACCCCAGCGCCACGCCCGGCGCCGCCGCGCGATCACGCTCACCCTCGCCTGGGCGACGCCGATCGTGATCGTCCTCGCGTGGGAGCTCTCGGCGCGCCTCGGCACGCTCGACACCCGGTTCTTCCCGGCGCCGAGCGCGATCTGGCAGGCGGGTGTGCAGTCCCTCGAGGACGGTGCGATGACCGACGCCATGCTCGACACCGTCCGGAAACTGCTGATCGGCTACGGCATCGGCGTCGTCGCCGGGGTCGCGCTGGGTGTCCTGCTCGGACTGTCGTGGATCGCCCGCGCTGCCCTGGAGCACACGCTGGTGGCGCTGTACACGCTGCCGAAGCTCGCGCTGTTCCCGGTGTTCCTGCTCTTGTTCGGCCTCGGCGGCCTGCCGCAGATCGTGCTCGTCGCGGTATCGGTGTTCTTCATCGTGGTGCTCGCCTCGACCACGGCGGTGATCTCGGTCGAACAGGGCTACCGCGACGCCGCGGAAGTGCTCGGCGCGAAGCGCACCCAGCTGCTGCGCCACGTGATCCTCCCCGCCGCGCTGCCCGCCATCGCGACCTCGATCAGGCTGACCGCGGGCATCGCGATCCTCGTGATCGTCGGCATCGAGATGGTGTCCGGCAGCAGTGGCCTCGGGTACCTGATCTTCCAGCGGTCCCAGGTCTTCGACCCCGGCACGATGTACGCCGGCGTGATCATCGCGGGCATCATCGGCGTGGCTTTCACCGGACTCGTCACCCTCGCGCTCAAGTTCGCCGTCCCCCAGCAGCGGCCGCGCCTGCGCCGCTCCTGAACCCTCCCCGGTCCCCCCCTTCTGGCAGGAGAGCCATGTTCGGAACCCCCACCGCTCGGGTCTTGTGCGCCGCCGCCGTCGCGGCCGGACTCGTCGTCACCAGCGCGTGCGCCCCGTCGACGCACCAAGACCAGGCCAGCGCGGCCAAGCAGGTGTCCGCGCTCCCGGCCGGCGTGAGCCTGTCGGGCAAGCCGGGCACGCCCGCGCCGAAACCCTTGGGCCAGCGCGCGTCGCTCAAGGTCGGCATCCCGTCCAAATTGGAACTCGAAGCGCCGGCGCTGCTCGCGCAGACCTACGGCGAGTTCGCCAAGGAGAACCTCGACGTCACGTTCGTCACCGACACGGTGCCGAACCTGCTGACCCTGCTGGGACAGGACAAGATCGACCTCGTCTACGCCGGCGCGCAGGCCCTGGTCTTCAACGCGCTGCGCCACGGCGTGCCGATCCGCTGGATCTCCGGCGTTGCTTCGTCCTCTCCGGACAGTGGTGTGTACATGAGCACGAAGTACGGCAGCAAGGCCGCGGACTTCAACCCGGCCGTGCTGAAGGGCAAGAACATCGGCGTCAACCCGGGTGGGCTGGCCGCGCCCTCGGAATACGGGCTCTACGACCTCATCACCAAGGGCGGCCTCAAGCCCAGCGACGTGCGGATGACGCCGTTCAGCGACATCGCCGCGATGGTGCAGGCACTCAACAACGGCTCGCTCGACGGCGCGACCCTCGGCCCGCCCTTCACCGCCAGCGTCAAGCCGGGCGTCGCGTTCCAGGCCGAAGGCGGCTACCCCGGCAGCATGCAGATCGCCGGCTACTTCTCGACCACCGACCTGCTCGGTGCGCACCGCGACGCGGGTGTCGCGTTCTTCCGCGCGGTGGAGCGGACGGTGAACACGCACCTGTCCGGCGACTACCACCAGGACACCGACGTGATGACCAAGATGGCGCAGCAGCTCGGCACCACCGTGCAGACGCTGCGGATCGCGCCGTCGGTGCCGTTCGACTTCAACGTGCCCGCCCAGTCGGTCGCGAGCCTGCAGAAGATGTACCAGTCCGTGCCGGGCACGCTGCAGGTCGACAGCCCCGTCAAGCCCGACGAGCTGATCGACCTGTCCCTCGTGATCGATGCGGCACAAGGCAAGTGAGCGCACCCGGCACCGTGACCAAGGAGGACAACCACACGATGAGCGACGCGCTGGCCGGCATCCGGGTGCTCGACGCCGCGACCGTGCTCGCCGGCCCGGTCTCGGCGACCATCCTCGGCGACTTCGGCGCCGACGTGGTCAAGATCGAGGACCCGACGGTCGGTGACTTCACCCGCAGTGGCGGGCGCTCGCCCGGCTGGCTGCAGGAGGGGCGGAACAAGAAGTCCGTGGCGCTGGACCTGCGCACGCGGGAAGGTCAGGACCTGCTGCACCGGCTCGTGCCGCACTTCGACGTGGTGGTCACGAACTTCCGCCCGCCGACGCTCGAGCGCTACCGGATGATGCCTGCGGACCTGCAGCCGCTCAACCCGCGCGCCGTGCTGCTGTACCTGACCGGGTTCGGCCTGACCGGGCCGTACCGCGACCGCGGCGCGTTCGACCGGATCGCCAGCGCGTACAGCGGGTTGACGTACGTGACGGGCGAACCGGAACGTCCGCCCGTGCGCAGCGGGTACTCCGTGATCGACTACATGAGTGCCTACCTCGCGGCGTTCTCGGTCGTTTCCGCCTTGTACCACCGCGATCTCGGGTCCGGTTCGGGCCAGGTCATCGACCTGGCCCTGTACGAGGCGGCGCTGCGCTCGAGCGAGGACTCGGTGACCGCCTACGGCCTCGAGGGCCAGGTGCGGGAACGGCTGGGCAACAAGAACCCGGCCATCGTGCCCGCGTCGGACTTCGTGACCTCCGACGGGCGCCGGGTGTCGCTGCACGCGGGCACCGACTCGCTGTTCCGCCGGCTGTCCGCGGTCATGAACCAGCCTGAGCTGGCCGACGACCCGCGCTTCGCCGACCGCGCCGCGCGGATCCGCCACCAGGACGAGCTGTACCCGCTCATCGGCGAGTGGGTTTCCCGGCTCAGCGCCGACGAGGTGGTGAAACTGCTGAGCGACGCGGACATCCCGGCCTCACCCATCATGAGCGTCGCGGACCTGATGAACGACCCGCACTGCCGCGCCCGCGGTTCGGTCGTCACGGTGCCCGACGACGAGTTCGGCGAGGTCCCGATGGTCGCGCCACTGCCGCACCTGAGCGCGACGCCGGGGGCGGTGCGCTGGGCCGGCACGACTCTCGGCGCGCACACCGAGGAGATCCTCGGCGGGCTGCTGGGCCTGTCGGGCGCGGAACTCGCCTCGCTGCGCGACCGGGGAGTGGTGTGAGCGATCACTAGGATGGACACCGTTGCCACCGGCCACGCACAGGGGAGATGACGTGAACGACACCGCCGGGCAAGCGGCGCAGGGCAGGCGATCGCGGGACCGGGCTCGCACCGAGGCCGACCTGCTCCAGGCGACCTTCGACCTGCTGCAGCGCGACGGCATCTTCGCGGGGCTGAACCTGCAGGAGGTCGCCGACCGCTCGGGCGTGAACCGTGGCCAGATCTACCAGTACTTCGGCGATCGGCGGTCGCTCCTGCGCGCGGCCGTGGCGCACCGCGCGAAGGAGTGGGCGGCGGGGGCGAAGCGGCACTGGGAAGCGTCGTTCCTCGGCCGGCGCAAGGCGATGTTCCGCAGTGCGCTGGAGAACCCCGCGCCCACCCTCGTCGAGGCGCTGCTCGCGATCGACGGCGATCCGGACTACCGGGCGCTGCCGGAGATCGAGAAGACGAAAGCCGCGCTGGAGCGCGACCAGCGCGAGGGTGACCTGCCCGCCGACGGCGATGCGATCGCCATGCACGTGTTCATGGTCGCGGCCTACAAGGGCTACCTCATCTTCCGCGAAGCGCTCGCGCGCGACGTCGGGGTGCCGGTCGGTGAGCTGGACGCCCGTGTGCTGGCCGTGCACGACCAGGTGGCGGCGGCGATGACGAAACCGTCCGAACCGGACAGTCCGCAGTAGAGCGTTACGGGAACACGTCCCCGAGCACGTCGAGGACCGCGCGCACCAGCGGTGAGGCGTGCTCGCGGTGCCACGCCAGCGCGAGCCGCACCGTCGCGGCGCCCGTGAGGTCGCGGAACACCACGCCGGGCAAGGGGAGTGACCGCGCGGACGCGGGCACCACGCCGACGCCCAGGCCGCCCGCGACCAGCGCCAGCAGCACCGCGGTGCTCGCGGCTTCGTGTTCGCGCCGGGGTGCGAAGCCGGCGCTGTGACAGCTGCGCACCACCGCTTCGTTGACCACGGAGTCCTTGCCCGCGTAGGTGACGAACGGTTCCCCGCGCAGGTCCCCGACGCTCACTGAGCCGACGCTCGCGAGCCGGTGGTCCACCGGCACGGCGACGACCAGCGGTTCCGCCTCGATCACCCGGAACTCGACCCCGTCTCCGGGCACCGGCGGCCGCAGCACGGCGAGGTCGAGCGTGCCGGCGCGCAGGCCCGCGCACTGCGCCGGCGTGAGCAGGTCGGCGTGGATCTCCAGCTCGACCTCCGGCAGCTCCTGCTTCACCGCCCGCGCGAGGTGCGGCAGGTGCGAGAACGCCGACGTCCCGGTGAAGCCGATCCGCACCAGCCCGCGCCGCCCGTCCGCGATGCGCCGCACGCCGTGCACCCCCGCGTCGACGGCGTCGAGCACCCGCCACGCTTCGGCGAGGAAGAACTCTCCGGCCGGCGTCACCCGGACCTGCCGTGTCGTGCGGGCGAGCAGCTCGACACCCAGCTCCTGCTCCAGCTGCCGCACCGCGTGGGACAGCGCCGGCTGGGCCACGTGCAGCACCTCGGCGGCGCGCCCGAAGTGGCAGGTCTCCGCGACGGTCGCGAAGTACCGCAGGTGCCGCAACTCCACGACAGCCGGCTCCCATTCCACCGGCCCGCGGTTCCAGTCGCCGCCGGTTGATCAGTCTCATCGATCGATCGCAGCATGCGGGAGGCGGCGTATTGCATCCAATTTATTCATTTTGCATACTGTCTCGACGTCCCCTCCCGGCCCGAGCGAACGGAGCACACCCCATGGAGCTGACGCAGCGGGAATTCAGCCCGAACCCCGGCGACACGCTGCTGTTCGAGAACGAACGCGTGCGCGTGTGGTCGATGACGCTCGGCGCGCGTGAGGCGTTCACGTTCCACCAGCACCACCACGACCACCTCATCCTGTGGCCGTGGGCGGGCGAGGTCCAAGGCCAGCAGTACACCCCCGCCGAAGCCGGCCGCGACGTGTGGGGCCTGGCCCAGCGCGCGGAACCCGGCTTCGCGATGTTCAAGACCGTCGGCACCGACCGGCCCCTCACGCCACACCGCGTCCGCAACCTCCGCGACGAACCGGTGGAGCACTTCGTCATCGAGCTCCTGGAGCCCTCCCCGAGCGCCACCGAGCAGCCGTGGCAGCACAACGGCCGCGGTGAGTTCACCGAAGAGCCGTGACAAACCCCGGTGAGCGACGTGCCGAGTCCCGACCCACCCCGGCGACGGCTGTGGCCGCTGTGGTGCGGTCGCCGGCGGTGGCCGTGGTGAACTCAGCGCGGGTGACCGTTTGCTTCGCTCCACCTCGGCACGCACGTCGAGCTGTGCGGGCCCAGTGCGGAGTGCGCGCGCCGCGAGCGTGGCCTCGGCGGGATTCGGCGAGGGGATGCGGAAGGTCAGTAGTCGGTTCCGACCCGTCGCGCCGGCTTGAGCGCGGGCGGTCGCGCGGGGTGTGCGCCGAGCGGGGCCGCGGTGTGGACAGCGTCCGGTTGCGGGCTGCGCCTCGACGGACCGCTGTGTCGATGCCGGGTTGGGGCTTTGCAGGGCACGGACCGGTTGTGCGCGTTGACGAAGCAGCGCGAGGAGACTCAGTGATCAGTGCCCTGGTGGGCTTCGATCCACCGCGCCAGCACCTGCGCCGACGAGAGGATGTGGCGGCGCATCGCGGTGCGGGCGCCGCGGGCGTCGCCGGTGGTGATGGCGGTGGTGATGGCGTCGTGCTGGGCTTCGATTTGGTGCTGGAGGCGGGAATTGCCCGCGTAGGCGGAGTAACCGGCGTTGCGCGGGAGGCGGCGGCCCATGTCGGCGAGGGCCAGGGCGAGCTGGCGGTTTCCCGAGGCCTCGAGGATGACCGAGTGGAACTCGTCGTGCGCTTCGGCCCACCGGGTGCGCCGGTCCTCGTCGCTGCTGTCCGTGCTGTCGCGGAAGCCGGTCCACGCGCGCCGGAGGCGGTCGAGCTGGTGGTCGTCGATGTGCTCGGCCGCGAGTTCCGCCGCCAGGCCTTCGAGTTCGGCCCGGACGGCGCCCAGTTCGCGGATGTCGCGGGGCGAGTGGCCGTTCACCCGGGCGCCGCGGTTCTGCACGATCGTCACGATCCCCTGGGCGCCGAGCACTCGCAGCGCCTCGCGCACGGGCGTGCGCGACACCCCGAAGTCCTCGGCCAGCGCGGCGTGGCGCAGCCAGCTGCCGACGGGGAGGTCGCCGCTGAAGATGCGGCGTTGCAGCTCGTCGACCAGCTGGTCGCTCAGCGCGCTCTCGCTCATCCCGGCCCCGGCTCCTTCCCCGATGGGATCCCATCCTACGGGTTCCGCATCCCGGAGCAGCCCCGATGAGCCACCCGCTGATGCCACCACTGGACTACGACCGCCTGGTGCCGCCCGGTTTCCTGCGCCCGCCGGCGGTGTCCGTCCTGCCCGGGGCGGTCAGCTACCTGCAGGTGCCCTTCGCCGAGTACCACGGCTGGCGCCCGCTGCGGCTCGACCTGCACCTGCCCGCGACCGGCGCGGCACCGCACCCCGTGGTCGTCTACGCGCACGGCGGGTCGTTCCTCACGGGCCTGCCGTCGATGGGGCCGTGGACGACGTTGCCGAGCCGGGGCATCGCCGTCGCGTCGGTCGGCTACCGGCTCTCGGGTGAGGCGAAGTTCCCCGCGCCCGTCGAGGACGTCCGCGCCGCCGTCGCCTGGGTGAGCGCCCACGCCGCCCTCGACCGCGACCGCATCGCGCTGTGGGGGAGTTCGGCCGGCGGTTACCTGGCCGCGCTGGCCGCGGTGACGGAGTCCCTGGCGCCGGCGCCGCGGCTGCTCGGGTCGCGCGGCGGCCTGGCTCGCGTGCGGGCCGTGGTGGCCCACTACCCGGTGACCACCCCGGAGACCCTGCGCGCGGACACGCCGGCGGAAACCTTTGCGCTGGAACAACTCCTGGCCGAGTTCTTCGCCGGCACGGACCTGCCGACCGCGGTGGCCGAGCACCTCGGCGATCCCGCCACAGCCCCGCCGTTCCTGTTCGTGCACGGCGACGCCGACCGGCGAGTCGGCGCGGGCCAGAGCCGGCGGCTGCACGAGCGCCTCACCGCGGCCGGCGTGCCCAGCCGGTTCGTGCTCGTGCCCGGCGGCGACCACGGCTCACCGCACTTCGAATCCGCCGAACGCGTCGGCGAGGTCGAACGCTTCCTGCGCCAATCCTGGACGACCCCGAAAGAGGTGGCACCGTGAAGGTCCTGATCTGCGGCGGCAGCATCGCCGGTCTGTCGACGGCGCTCTTCCTGGCCCGCGCCGGCCACGACGTGACGCTGGCCGAGAGCTGGTCCGGCCCGCGCCGCGGCGGCATCGCGATCGACGTGCGCGGCGCGGCCCTCGGCGTGGCGCGCGAAATGGGGGTGTACGACGAAATCGTGCGCGGCCGCGTGCCCAACGAGGACGTCTACCACTTCCTCGACCACGCCGGCCGCGAGCAGGCGCGCTTCACGCCCGCCACGCAGTTCTACGACAGTCCCGGCGACATCGAGATCTCCCGCGACCGGCTGTGCGACATCCTGCGGCGAGCCGTTCCGTCGCAAGTGGACTTCCGGTACGAGACGACCGTGGTCCGCGTCGGCGACGGGCCGCGCGTCTACCTGAGCGACGGCACGACCCACGACGTCGACCTCCTCGTCGGCGCCGACGGGATGCACTCCACCGTGCGCAAGCTCGTGTTCGGGCCCGAGGTGCGCTTCGCCCGCCACCTCGGGCTGTACGTCGCGATCGTCAAGCACTGCGCGGCCGGCGCAGGCCTCACCGGCTCGCACGTCTACAACACGCCCGGCCGCATGCTCATGCTCCGCGGCGACGGCACCGGCTGCTCCGCCCTGCTCGGTTTCCGGTCCGCTCCGCTCGCCTACGACTTCCGCGACCTCGCGGCCCAGCGGGACCTCGTTCGCGCCGCCTTCGCCGGCGAGATCGGCTGGCTGGTCCCCGACGTCCTTTCCGAACTCGACTCCCCGGACTTCTTCTTCGACTCCGTCGGCCAGATCCGCGCGGAAACCTGGTCCCGCGGCCCGGCCGTCCTCGTCGGCGACGCGGGTTACTGCGCGTCCTTCTTCTCCGGCATGGGCACCAGCCTGGCCCTGCTCGGCGCCGCCACCCTCGCCCGCTGTCTCGCCACCCACGACGACCTCGCCGCCGCCCTGCGTGCCTACGACACCACCCTGCGCCCCGCCGTCACCGCCGCCCACACCCTCGCCGGTGACGGCGCCGCCCTCCTCTTCCCGGACGACGTGGCAGCCCGCGACGCGCTCCTCCGCGAGGCCGCCGGGGCCGGGCCCCGATGAGTTTCCGGCGCGCGGGCCGTCCGTAGTCTCGAACCCATCGAGAGGAGGGTCCCCGTGGACCTGTACAGCGTGCTGCCCGTCAGCGACCTGCCCCGCGCCCTGGAGTGGTTGGCGACGCTCCTCGGCCGCCCCGCCGACGAGATCATCGGCGACGAGCACCTCTGGCAGGTCGGCACCAACGCC
This sequence comes from Amycolatopsis sp. NPDC051903, assembly GCF_044452505.1. Classification (NCBI taxonomy): domain Bacteria; kingdom Bacillati; phylum Actinomycetota; class Actinomycetes; order Pseudonocardiales; family Pseudonocardiaceae; genus Amycolatopsis; species Amycolatopsis sp. NPDC051903. The sequence goes on from NZ_JBITBT010000035.1 coordinate 64,792, forward strand.
TGGCTGGTCGTGGACGCCCGCGAGGTGCGCGCCGCCGGGGTGGGCCGGGCGATGGTGACGCTGGGTGTCACCGGCCTCGATGAGGTCCTGGCGCGCTTGGCCGAGCACGGCATCGGCCACGAGCCCGTGGAGACCTACGGCAACGGGGTCCGCCACGTCGTGCTCCTCGACCCGGACGGCAACAGCGTTTCCCTCGCCGAGGCCCCGGATCCCGCGCGGTGACGACGAACGGCCGGCCGGCGTGATCACGACACCGCGCCGGCCGGCCGCGTCCACAGACCCCGAGGTGACCCCGTCAGTGCCGGGGAATCACCTTCGACACGTGGTACTGCCGGATCCGCCAGTCGCCGTCGACGAGCACGAGGACCAGCGACAGGTGCACGGGTTCGTGGAAGTCCGGTCCGTGGAACAGGACCTGCGCGAACCCGCCGGCGACGGTGTCGCCGAGGGGGTACGGGTCGCCGGCTTCGAAGTCGGCTTTCAGGGTCGCCGGGAGGGCGGCGTAGTACGCGCGCACGGCGTCGCGGCCCTGGGTCGGCGAAGGGCCGAAGCCTAGGAACAGCGCGTCCTCGGTGAAGAGGCGGGCGATCGCGTCGGCGTCGTGCGCGTCGAACGCCACCTGCCACTTCGCGAGGACAGCCGCCATCGGGTTCGCCATGTCCGTCCTTTCCCTACTTGAGGGCCTTGAGGATTTCCTGGGCCAGCGGAGCGGCCGAGGCGGGGTTCTGTCCCGTGTAGAGCGTCCGGTCGACCACGGTGTGGGGCTGCCAGTCAGCGCCGCGCTCGAACTTCACGCCCAGCTTGCCGAGTTCGGGCTCGAGCAGCCACTTCGCCTTCGGGCCGAGGCCGACGGCGTTCTCCTCGTCGTTGGTGAACCCGGTGACGCGGTAGCCGGCGAACGGCGTCTCGCCCCGCTCGTCGCGCGTCGCCAGCAGCGCGGCCGGCGCGTGGCACACGACGGCCAGCGGCTTTCCCGACCCGAGCGCGGCGGTGAGCAGCGCCCCGGAGTTGGCGTCGTGCGACAGGTGCCCGCCGGGGTAGTAGACGGCGTCGTAGTCCGCCAGCCGCACGTCGGTGAGCCCGATCGGGCGCCGCAGCTCGTCGGCGCCGGCGAGCACCTGCGTGAGCCTCGCGGCTTTCTCGTCGCCGCCGGCCATTTCGGGCCGCAGGCTCACCTGGTCCACTGTCGGCGCGACGCCACCGGGTGTCGCCACCACGCTCTCGTGGCCCGCGGCCGTGAGCGCCGAGTAGGGCGCGGCGAACTCCTCCGCCCAGAACCCGGTCGGGTGCCGGGTCCCGTCCTTGAGCGTCCGGTGGTCGGCACCGGTCAGCGCGAACAGGATCTTGGCCGTGGTTGATTCCTCCTTCCGATCCCCGGCGTAGGTCAGCGGCCGGCGATCTGCCCGCCGTCGACGTGCAGGATCTCGCCGGTCACGAACGGCGCGTGCTCCAGGTACAGCACTGCGTCGACGATGTCCCCGACGTCACCGAGGCGGTTGACCGGGTGCTGCGCGGCGAGCGTTTCGTAGGTGGCCGGGTCGTGCATCGGGGTCTTGATGATGCCGGGGGACACGGCGTTGAACCGCACACCCCGCTGCGCGTACTCGATGGCCAGCGAGCGCGTCGCCGCGTTGAGCCCGCCCTTGGTGAGCGAGGCCAGCGCCGACGGGATGTTCGAGTTGGCCCGCTCGGTGAGCGTGGTCGTGATGGTGACGACGTGCCCGGCCCCGGTCGCGGCCAGGTGCGGCAGCGCCGGCTGCGTCAGGTGGTAGAAGCCCGCGACGTTCACGCCGAGGTACTGCCGGAAGTCTTCGTCGGTGTAGTCGGTGAACGGCTTCGCGATGAAGATCCCGGCGTTGTTGACGACTGTGTCGAGGCGCCCGAACTTCTCGAGCGCCGTGGCGACGGCCGCCCGGGCCGTCGCGGGGTCGGCGATGTCCCCGGCGACGGCGGCGAGGCCGGCGTCCCCGGAGTCGGTGATGCCGCGCGACGTGGCGACGACCTGGTACCCGCTCTTGCGGTAGGCGTCCACGAGACCGGCGCCGATGCCCTGCGAAGCACCGGTGATCACGGCGACCTTCTGGGTGGTCATGAGGTTCCTTTCCTGATTTCGCGCACGACCGGGACACCCGCGGCGTTCGCGGGTGGGCGTGCGGAGAACGGGGGTGTTACTGCTGTGCGGCGAGCCGCGTGAGGATGTCCGCGGCGGGTTCGGCGGTGGCGTGGCGGTAACCGGTGCCGGCCCACAGGTGCACGCGCTCGGGGTCGCCGGCCCGCACGGCCGCCTTGCGGATCGGGCCCGTCAGGTGGTGCAGGGCCGGGTAGCCCGCGGGGGCGCGGGCCGTGTGCGCGTCGGTGAATTCGTTGCGCAGGGCGCGGGCCGGACGGCCGGTGAAAGCGCGCGTGACGACCGTCTCCCGCCGGGCCGGGTCGGCCAGCGCTTCGCGGTGCGGCTTCGACGCGCCGCTTTCGTCGGAGCGCAGCAGCACCGTGCCCACGGCCACCGCGGTGGCCCCCGCGGCGAGCGCGGCGGCGACCGCTTCGGGCGTGGCCACCCCGCCCGCGCCGATGAGCGGCAGCGCCACGGCGGCGCCCACGTCGGCCAGCAGGCGCGGCAACGGCACAGCCGGCGGGATCCGGTCCGGCGTCAGCGTGCCCGAGTGCCCGCCCGCGGCCGAAGCCTGCACGACGAGCAGATCGGCGCCCGCTTCCGCGGCGAGTTTCGCCTCGTCGGCGGAGGTGACGGTCTGCAGCACCAGCGTGCCGGCCTTGCGCAGCTTCGCGACGACCTGCGCGTCCGGCACGCCGAAGGTGAAGCTGACGGCCGGCACGGGTTCGGCCAGCAGCAGGCCGAGCTTGTCGTGCCAGTGGTCGTCGTCTTCGGTGCCGGCGACGTCCGCCAGGTCGAGGCCGTAGCGGTGCGCTTCGGGCTGTAGCTCACGGGCGTAGCGGCGGTACTCGGCGGGATCCACCGGCACCGGGTTCGGGGCGAACAGGGTGACCCCAAACGCGACGCCCAAGGCGCGCACCTGCGCGAGCTGCTCGGCGAAGGCGTCCGGCGTCCGGTAGCCGCCGGGCAGGAACCCGAGGCTCCCGGCCGTCGCGGCCGCGGCGACCAGCGCCGGGGTCGAGCCACCGCCGGCCATCGGCGCGGCCAGGACCGGCGAGCCCACTCCGAGGCCGGACAGCGTGCTGTGCATCTCCCACCGCCTTCTTCCTTCGTCGCAGACCTCAACGCCAAGCTAGGCACGGGTCGTCTCGCTGTGAAATGCCCGCAACGCCGAAGCTATGCTCTGCGGGCATGGGTGAGGGCACGCCGCAGGGCATCGAGATCCGGCACCTGCGCGCGTTCGAATCGGTGGCCCGGCTGGCGTCGTTCACGCACGCCGGGCAGGAACTCGCCATCACGCAGCCCGCGCTGAGCCGCACGGTCCGCCAGCTCGAGGAGCTGCTGCGCGTGACGCTGCTGGACCGCTCGTCGCGCCACGTCGAGCTCACCGACGCGGGCGGGGCCTTCCTGGAGCACGCGCTGCGCGTGCTCGCCGAGCTCGACCGCGGCGTCGCCGCCGCGCGCCGGCGGGGGACCGTGAAGCTCGGCTTCAGCTGGCTGCTGCCGACGCCGTGGGCGCAGGACACCGTCGCGCGCTTCGAACGCGCCACCGGCAGCTCGGTCGACCTCGTCCGCATCGACGACCCGCTGGCGGCCGTGCAGCAGGAGAAGGTCGACGTCGCGCTGGTGCGCGGCCGTGTGCGCGCGGCGCGCCTGCAGCTCGTGCACCTGTTCGACGAAACCCGCGTGGCCGTCTGCGCCGACCGCTCCCCGCTGGCGGTGGAGTCCGAAGTGGACTGGGCCGACATCCCGAACTGGCCGCTGGTGGTCAACATCGTCAACGGCACCACCGGTCCCTGGTCCTGGCCCGACGGCGAAGGCCCCGCAACGATCGTCGAAACGGCGAACTTCGACGAGTGGATCGAGAGCGTCGCGGCCGGCCGGGGCATCGGGGTCGTACCGGAGGTGGCGGTGCGGCGCACCATCCACCCGTCGGTGAAGTTCGTGCCCATCACGAACGCGCCCACGATCCCCGTTGCGCTGGCATTCCTGCCGAGTGCGAACGGACCGGTGCTGCGGCGCTTCGTGGAAGCCGCGCTGGAGAAATGAATCCCGCCGGAAAATAAACGTTGACACGTGCTCGCCGATTGGCGAGTATGTGATGGCAACGAAGAACACGAGAACTCGGGTGGGAGACACGATGAGCGCCATGCAGATGCGCGAGCCGCAGAGCCGGTATTCCGGCCGTGCGGCCGGTGTGCTGCGCTCGTCGGACGAGCGGCGCAGCTCACTCCTTCCTGAACGGCAGCTGCTGAGCAGTGAGGGCTCCCCACCGTGACGTGACGCGTCAGGTGACCGGGAGCCGCCCGTCGGGATGACCGACCAGGGCGGCTTTCTCTATTTCGTTGCACCCGAAAATCGGGTGAAAGCAGATTTGTTCATCGAACATTGTTTGTGTTGAACACTTTTTCTTGTCTGATCTTTCTCAACTACACAGTGGAGCAGAAATTGCACGCTCGCCTGCCGTGGCGAGCTCGGTGGGACTGGGCACGGGTGAGCCCACCCGGCTGTAACCCGGACGTCGCAAGACTGTGGCGGTTCGACTCCGCCTCCCACCACCGTGCGCGGACGAGGCCGATGGGACTGCTGGCTAGGTCACCGCCCCTTCAAGGCGGGGGACCGGGATCGATACCCGGATCGGCTGCTCGCGCGCGAATCCCTGTAGCTCAGGTGGACAGAGCGCTGCGCTACGAACGCAGAGGTCCCAGGTTCGAGTCCTGGCAGGGATACCGGGTGCGAGGGAGACGGAAACCCATCCGCTTCGGGAGCGGAAGACACCGCGTTCGACTCGCGGGCGCCCGACCACTTCCCACCCACGGCGCGTTGGTCCAGCGGTACGGATACCGGCCTCTCAAGCCGGTGACGCGGGTTCGACTCCCGCACGCGCTACGCGGTCGTAGCCCAATCGGCAGAGGCACCTGGTCGAGGGCCAGGCCAGTCGGGGTTCGACTCCCCGCGACCGCACGCACGCCCTCGTAGCCCAACCGGCAGAGGCACCGGACCCAGGATCCGGACAGTCCAGGTTCGACTCCTGGCGAGGGCACGCTTTCCCGGCTGGTGCGTCAGGCAGCACGGCGGATCTTGGCTCCGCAGAGCCAGGTTCGAGCCCTGGGCCGGGAGCGTTTCGGCGGTTCCGGCGATCGGGATCTGACAGTGGGGGAGGGCCGGCCGAGTGGCAAGGCACCGGGTTGCTGACCCGTGGTCCGGGACGCACGTCCCGGCGCGCGTTCGATCCGCGCGCCCTCCGCACCCGAGGTGGACGGCGGTCTCCGTCCGGCGCGCCCGCGCCGGCCCGGGTTCGACTCCCGGCACCTCGATGACCCCGGTGCCCCGGCACCGGATCGGGAGGATTGGCCGAGCGGTAAGGCGGCCGTTTCGAAAACGGTAGCCGGGTGTGCCGAGCACCCGCGCAGGTTCGACCCCTGCATCCTCCGCGGCACCCCGCCCCCGTGGTCCAACGGACACGACGCCGGCGTCCGAAGCCGGGAACGCAGGTTCGACTCCTGCCGGCGGCACCGCGCGCGGGGCCCAGCGGCCACCCGGGACTCATAACCCCGGGCCGCCTGGTGCGACACCAGGACGCGCGACTTCCGTTCTGCTCCACTGTGTCGGCCGCAACACTGTGTCCGCGGCCGCAGGGGTACCGCGTCCAGCTCAGGCTGACGGGGCTGCGGGAAGGCCTGTCCGACCGGCTGTACGAACTGGTTCTCGCGACGGCCGGTGCCCCGCCGCGGGTGCAGGACCGCGACTTGCGGCCGGTCGCCGAGCCCGGAGCCGGACGAGCTGCCGGCGTGGGCGTCCGGCTCGGTGTTCACCAGTGTCGACCGGATGTCCCGCCGTCGGCGGGCCTGCCGGAAACACCGTTCGGCGGCAGTCCACATTGCCTGGTGCCGGTGTACTGCCGGGCGGGTGCCGTGGGCAAGGTGGCCCGCGGTGCAAGCCGGGGTCAGCTCTGCGGCGCGCCGTGCGCCCGGGCCGCCACGTCGTCCCACTCGCGCCACGTCTGCAGGCGCGCGGTGTACTCCTGCTCCACGCGCGGGACGAGGTCGCGGCCGAGGAACAGCCGCAACGGCGGGTTGTCGCTGTCGACCAGGGTCAGCACGGCGTCGGCGGTCGCCGTGGGGTCGCCGACCAGGCCGGGCCGGGTGCGTGCGGCGCGGGCCTGGCGCGCGGGCTCGTACAGGTCGAGCGGCTCGGCGTGCACGGCGGAGCTGCCGCTCCAGTCGGTGCTGTAGCCGGTGGGTTCGATGATCGTCACGTGCACGCCGAACGGCGCGACCTCCTGGGCCAGCGACGTGCTGAACGCCTCCAGCCCCCACTTCGACGCGTGGTACAGGCCGAGGTTGGGAAACGCCAGCACCCCGCCGATCGAGGACACCTGCAGGAAGTGCCCGCTGCCCTGCTCGCGCAGGATCGGCAGCGCCGCCTTGGTCACCCACAGCGCGCCGAACAGGTTCGTCTCGATCTGGTCGCGCGCCTGCTGCTCGCTCACCTCTTCGATGGCGCCGAAGAGCCCGTAGCCGGCGTTGTTGACCACGACGTCGAGCCGGCCGAACCGCTCGTGGGCGCGGGCGACGGCACTGTCCACAGCGGACTTGTCGGTGACGTCGAGCGCCAGCGGCAGCACGCGGTCGCCGTGGGTCTCGGCGAGGTCCTTCAGCGTGGCGGCGTCACGCGCGGTGGCCGCGACGCGGTCGCCGCGCGCGAGGGCGGCTTCGGCCCACTGCCGCCCGAAGCCGCGCGACGTGCCGGTGATGAACCAGACCCTGTCAGTCATGGTGGGTGCTGTTCCTGTTCTCTCGCGGGTGGTGTGCTTCCTCGGCGCTCCAGCTGGCGAGCAGCTGCAGCGCTTCGGCGGACGGGGAGCCGGGCGCGGCGGAGTAGACGAACACGGTCTGGTCGTCGGCGCCGGGCACGATCAGGCCCTGGTAACGCAGGTCGAGGTCGCCGACCACGGGGTGGCGGAAACGCTTGACGCCGTGCTGGTAGGCGAGCACGCGGTGCTCGGCCCACCACTGCCGGAACTGTTCGCTCTTCATCGCGAGTTCGCCGACGAGCTCGGCGGTGCGCGGGTCGTCGGGGTAGCGGCCGGCGTCCGCGCGCAGGATCGCGGTGACGTCGGAGCCGACCTGGGACCAGTCGCGGTAGAGCGAGCGCGCTTCGGGGGAGAGCAGCAGCCAGCGCAGGTAGTTGCGGTCGTTCGCCGGCCGGGCCTCGAAGTCGGTGAGCAGCGCGCGCCCGAGCGGGTTGATGGCGAGCACGTCGGTGCGGCGGCCGATCACGTACGCGGGCTGGTCGGGCCACGCGTCCAGCAGCTCGCGCAGGTCTTCGCGCACGCGCTGCACCGTCCGGCCGCGGCGCCGGTCACCGGAACGCCGGGGCCGGCCGACGGCGATCAGGTAGGCGATCCCGGCCTCGTCGAGCCGCAGCACCCGGCCGATCGCGGTGAGCGTCACCTCCGACGGCGTCACGCGGCCCTGCTCCAGCCGCACGTAGTAGTCGGTGCTCACGCCCGCGAGCCGGGCGACCTCTTCGCGGCGCAGGCCCGGAACGCGGCGGTGGGTGCCCGTGGTCAGGCCGATGTCTTCCGGCCGCACCCGGGCCCGCTGCCCGCGCAGGAACGAGCCGAGTTCGCTGTCACCGCTCATGCCTTCGATGGTGCCCCTGCCACGGCGGGCCCGGCGGCGCGAAGGGGGGTGATTTTGTCCCGGGCACGGCCGGGCCCCCGTCGAGCCTGCCGCCTTTACGGCCCCGGTGTCCCCGTTCGAGCCGGTTGTCTGGAGGTACTCACCCCAGCAGAAAGGACCAGCGATGAGTGTGTGGTTCGTGACGGGCTCGTCCCGTGGGTTCGGCGCCGAGATCGTGCGCGCGGCACTGGCCGCGGGGCACCGGGTCGTGGCGACCGCCCGTGATCCCGAGGCCGTGCGCGCCAGGTTCCTCGACGCCGGCGAAGCGCTGCTGGCGCTGCCGCTCGACGTCACCGACCCGGCTTCGGCGCAGGCCGCGGCCGACGCCGCCGTGGCCCGGTTCGGCCGGCTCGACGTCGTGGTGAACAACGCCGGGCGCGGCCTGCTCGGCGCCGTCGAAGAGGGCACCGACGAGGAGATCCGCGCGCTGTACGAAACCAACGTGTTCGGGGTGCTCGCCGTCCTTCGGGCGGTGCTGCCCGTGTTGCGCCGGCAGCGCTCGGGGCACGTGCTCAACATCAGCTCCGTCGGCGGCTTCGCGAGCGCCCCGGGATGGGGGCTCTACGCGTCGACGAAGTTCGCTGTGGAGGGCTACTCGGAGGCGCTCGCCGGCGAACTGGCGCCCCTGGGCGTCGATGTCACGATCGTCGAGCCGGGTTACTTCCGCACCGACTTCCTCGACCCCGCGAGCCTCGCCACGGGCGCGAGCGTGATCGACGACTACGCGGCGACGGCCGGCTCGATGCGCTCGGCCGTGCCGGGCCTCAACCACGCCCAGCCGGGCGATCCGGTCAAAGCCGCCGCGCAGATCGTCCGGTTCGGCGGGAGCACCAACCCGCCGCTGCGGCTGCCGCTCGGCTCGGACTGCGTCGCGGAGATCGAGCGCAAGCTCGAGCACGTCACCGCGGAGCTGAAGCAACTCCGCGACGTTTCGCTCTCGACGGATTTCGCCGGCTAACCCCGTTCGCCTGCCGAAGCGGAACGGCGGGTACCACAGTCCCGCGCCCCGGTCCTCGCGTTTCCTCGGATCGGGGCGCGCGGCCGTTTGTGGGGGTGCCGGAGAAATTCGTGAAGATTCGGGTTGAACCGCGGGGAAACACCGGCCGAAGTCGGGTTCGGACAGTTCCCGGCGCCACCGCCGGCGGTCCCGGCCGCTGCGAGGTGCGAGGCCGCCCACCACTCACCGGGACGGGGCCGGAGGCGACTGACCAGTAGGTTTGCGGAGTTCGTTGTGATCAACAACAAAGCATGCCTGATCTTCGCCCGGCCTGACAAGACCTTCGGGCCGGGTCTAGACCATCGTCGGGTAAGGACGCCGTCAGTCATTGACAAGGTGCGGGCGACCTGTGATTCTCGGCCTCACGCAGAGCTGACAAGAAATCACCTGACGACCATTCGGATTGTTTATGTCCCACGCAATCTCTCGCCCCTCGGTCGCGGTCAACCGACAGGGAATCAGGAGAGCCTGGACGGGCGCGCGAAGATCACGCGGCGCCTGATCCGTTCACCGCCGGCCGTTGTCCGGCCCGGGCAGGGAATCTCCGGGCGGTGATCCTTCGACGGCGTGCTTGTCGCGCCTGAACCGGGGACACCGCTGCGCGCCGCAGCTGCCGCAATCACTGCCCGACCGGTAGTGGCGATGAGCTGCTTCGGGGTGCCCGCACACGCAGACCCGCTCGTCGGTCATTCGCCGCGTTCACTCCCTGCCGCGCTATCGCTTTTTCGATCTCCGATGGTCAGTGTAGCCGATCGGAGCCACGACTACTCCGGCGCCGCGTTCGCCCGGTGGCGTTTTCTCCTGGCCACACGGGGTTTTCACGCTGCAGCCGGGGAAGTGTCCCCACCGCCGCCACCCGTTTCACCCGTTTTCTCCAGGCCAGTGCCGACGAGCCGGTGTTCCCGGCGACCCGGCTCCGACACCCGTGAGAGGTGGCCATGCGCAGCCCCGATCCCCGCATCTCGCTCGTCATACCCGTCCTCAACGAGGCGAGGAACCTCGAAGTCGTGCTCCCCGCGCTGCCGGAGGTGCACCAGGTGATCCTCGTGGACGGACACTCCGTCGACGACTCGGTCGAAGTCGCGAAGCGCTGCCTGCCGGACATCGAGGTCGTCACGCAAAGCCGGGCGGGCAAAGGAAACGCGCTCGCCTGCGGGTTCGAGCGCGTGACCGGCGACGTCGTGGTGATGTTCGACGCCGACGGTTCCGCGGCGCCCGAAGAGATCCCGCTGTTCGCCAAGACCCTCGTCGCCGGCGCGGACTTCGCGAAGGGCAGCCGGTTCACCACCGGTGGCGGCAGCGACGACATCACCCTGCTGCGCAAAGCCGGCAACGCGGTCCTCAACGGCTTCACGAACCTGTTGCTGCGCACCAGGTTCACCGATCTGTGCTACGGCTACAACGCGTTCTGGACCGACCTCATCCCGACGCTGGGCCTGCCGCCGACCGCGCCGGGGCGCGAGGCGAACCGGCAGTGGGGTGACGGGTTCGAGATCGAGACGCTGATCAACTGCCGCATCGCGCTGGCGGGCCTGACCATTGCGGAGGTGCCCAGCTTCGAGCGTGACCGGTTGTTCGGCACGAGCAACCTCGACACCTTCCGCGACGGGATCCGCGTGCTGTGCGTGATCCTGCGCGAGTACACGCGCTCGTGGCGCCGCCGGCGACGCCGCGTGCTGTCCGGTTCGGACCGAGTGGTGGAGTCATGACCGAGGTTTCGGTGGTGATCTGCTGCTACACCGCGGATCGCTGGACCGACCTCGGCGCGGCGGTCGCTTCGCTGGGCGCGCAGACGGTGGCGCCGGCCGAGGTGATCGTGGTGGTCGACCACAACGCCGACCTGCTGCAGCGGGCGACGGAGGCCTTCACCAGTGACACCGTCCGGGTGCTGGCCAACGAGCGCACCGCCGGTCTTTCGGGTGCCCGCAACACGGGATTCCGCGAAGCCAAGGGCGAACTCGTCGCCTTCCTCGACGACGACGCGACGGCCGACCCGTGGTGGCTCGCCGAACTCGTTGCGCCGTACCGGGATCCGGCGGTCGCGGCCGTCGGGGGCCGGGCGGTGCCGGTGTGGCCCGGCGGCACCGCGCCGCCGTGGCTGCCGCCGGAGCTGTACTGGATCGTCGGCTGCGCCTACACCGGGCAGCCCGGGGAGCTCGCCGAGGTGCGCAACATCATGGGCTGCGCGATGTCGTTCCGCCGGGCGCACCTGGAAAGCCTGGGCGGGTTCGCCGAGAGCGTCGGCCGGACCGCGGCGCTGCCGCTGGGCTGTGAGGAAACCGAACTCTGCATCCGGCTGCGCCGGCGGGTTCCGGGTGCGAAGGTGCTGCTGCAACCCGCCGCGACCGTGCACCACCGCGTGTCGGCCGACCGCACGCGCCGCGGCTACGTCCGCCGCCGCAGCTGGGCCGAGGGACTGTCCAAAGCGGCCGTTGCGCGGCTGGTCGGTGCGCAGGACGCGTTGTCGTCCGAACGTTCCTACGTCCGGTCGGTGCTGCCGAAGGCCGTGCTGCGGGAACTGCGTGCTGGCAACCCTTCCGGCGCGGCGGGGGTGTTCGTCGCGACTGCGGCTGCCGGGTTCGGGTACGTGCGCGGGTCTGCGCGCCGGCCGGATCCCGAGGCGGCTGCTGTTCCGGTGTACACAGTGGACGTCGCGGATGCGGAGTGGGCGGGCGAGGCCGACGTGCTCGTGCGTTCCGGCCCGGTCGTGCTCGGCAAGGCTCGCCGCAGCACCGAAACCGGCACTCTCGCGGCCTTGGCCCCGGAACAAAGCAGGGCACGGCCACCGCGGCCGGCGCAGCTGCCGCGGGTGAGTGTCGTGCTCGCGACGGCCGGGCGGCCCTCGGACGTACGCAGGTGCGTGGCGAGCGTGCTCGCCACCGGCTACCCCGACCTCGAAGTGCTCGTGGTGGACAACACGCCGGGCCGGCCACGGGCCGAGCTCCTCGCACTGGCCGGCGACCGTGTGCGCTTGCTGCACGAACCCGTCCCCGGCGCGTCCCGGGCCCGCAACCTCGGTGCCCGCGAGGCGACCGGCGACGTCCTCGCGTTCACCGACGACGACACGATCGTCGACCCGGGCTGGCTCGTCGAGCTGGTCGCGGAGCTCGCCCAGCCGGGGACCTCGTGCGTGACCGGCCTCGTCGAGCCGCTGTGCCTGAACACCCCCGCCCAGGTGTGGTTCGAGGCGTTCGGCGGCTTCGGCAAGGGCTACCGCCGCCGGACTTTCACCGACGACGCGCGCAACGTGCTGTCTCCCGGCCGCTTCGGCTCCGGCAACAACATGGCCTGGCACCGCGAAGCCTTCCTCGCGCTCGACGGCTTCGACGAACGCCTCGGTCCCGGCCGCCGCACCCACTCGGGCGAAGACCTGGACCTCTACCTGCGGCTCGTGCGTTCCGGCGGGCGAATCGTGTACACGCCGCACGCCCTCGTCCGGCACGAACACCGTGCCACGGAAGGGGAACTGCTGCGTCAGCTCAGCGGTTACGGCACCGGGCTCACCGCGCTGTACCTCCTCCACGCCACCCGGCGCGGCGGCCTGCGCGAACTCGCCTCGGCCCTCCCGCGTGGTCTGCCGGTCCTCCTCGGCCGTCGCTCGACCGGCGCGAGCACCCCCGCGTTTCCCCGACGGCTGGTTGCCGCCCAGGTGCGGGGAACGGTGTCAGGACCGTGGGCGCTGCTGCGGGAGCTGATCCGATGACGCCGCGCGCCACCACCGCCGTCACCGCCGTGCTCCTCGCCGTCACCGCGCTGACCGCCGGGTTCGCCGCGCTGGACATCACCGGGCCGCTGCGCGTCGCCGTCACGGTGGTGTTCCTGGGATTCGCCCCGGGCTGGTCCGTGGTCGCGTTCTTCCGGCCCGGGACGTCGTCGCTGACGTGGGCCGTGGTGATCAGCGGGAGCGTCGCGATCGATCTGCTCGGGGCGCAGCTCATGCTGCTGACGCAGTGGCAGCCGGCGCTGGCGTCCGGGTGCGCGCTGGGTGCTTGTGCGGCGCTGCTGGTTTTCCACCTGATCCGGCGTCCTGCGGAAGGAACCGCATGACGAGCACCACCGCGCCGCGGGCCGGGAGCGACCGGCGGGCGCTCGGGGCGGGCATGGCGCTGTCCCTGAGCGCCGTGATCACCGGGGTGGCCGGGTTGGTCTGCTGGGTCGTCGCCGCGGCGACGTTGCCGCAGGACGCGGTCGGTCGGGCGGCCGGGTTCGTCTCGGGATTCGTGCTGGTGGCGGGGATCGCGCAGCTCAACGTCGGCCTCGGGCTGCTGCGCTGGCTGCCCGCCGCCGGCGCCGAGTCCGGCCGGCTGGTCGGCCGCGGGTACCTCCTCGTGGCTTCGACTGCCGTGGTGGGCGGCCTTGTCTTCGTGCTGCTGCCCGTGGGCCGCCAGACCGCGCCGGGACCGCTCGCGCTGCTGTTCATCGCTGCGAGCGTGTGCTGGGCCGTCTTCCAGCTGCAGGACTACGTTCTCGCGGCGCTCGGGCGGGTCTGGTGGGTGCCGCTGTTCAACGGCGCGTTCGGGCTCGCGCGCGTTGCGGTGCTGCCGGTCCTCGGCGCCGCGCTCGGCACGGTCGGGGTGCTGACGTCGTGGACCGCTCCGACCGTGGTGTGCGCCGCGATCGCGGGTGCGCTCGTCGTGGTGCTGGCCCGGCGCAAACGCGCCGAACCGGGAGCGGACCTCCCGGACCGGCGCACCGTCGTCGCGTTCCTGGCCCCGACCTACCTCGCCACGATCGGCACGACCGTTCTCTACAACGTCGTCCCGCTGATCGTCACGACCCGCCTCGGCCCGGCGAGCGGCGCCGTGTTCTTCGTGGTGTGGAACGGCCTCACCGCCACCGACTACGCCATCAACGGCTTCGTCAACTCCATGGTCCTGCGCGGCTCCGGCGACGCGGCGGCCCGGCCGGTGATCCTGCGCGCTGTCGCGGGACGGCTGGGGCTGCTCGTCGGGGCGGGAGCGGTCATCGGCATCTCGCTGGCCCCGCTGCTGCTCGGGTTGTTCGGCTCCGGTTACGCGGAAGAGGGGAGTGGTGCGTTGCGCGTCCTGCTCGCCGGGCTGGTGGCCCGGGTGGTCGTCGCGCTGGGCGTGGCGACGCGGCTGATGGACGGCGACGGGATGGGCGCCGCGCGGATCCAGCTCGCCGGCACGACGCTCGTCGTCGGCGGGGTGCTGCTGGCGCCGGCCTCGGCCGGCCTGCCCGGTCCGGCGCTCGGGTTCGTCCTGGCCCAGGTGCTGGTCGGTGCGCTCGTCGCGCCGTCGCTCGTCCGGAAGCTGCGCGGGGTGAGCCGGTGACCCTCGTCCTGATGAAACCCGCCGAAGCACCGGCGCCGCCCCGGCGCGGCTGGCTGGTCCCGGTGCTGGCCGTGCTCGCCGTCGCGCTGTACGTGCTGTTCCTCAAGCCCGTCGACCCCAGCGCGCTCGGCTCGTTCGGGCTCATCGGCGCACTGCCGCCGGCCGTGTTCGTGGCGCTGGCCGTGCTCACCGCCGCTTTCGTACTGGAAGTCCGCTCGCCGCGGCGGCGGACGTGGCTGCTCGGCCTCCTGACGACGCTGGCCGTGCTCAGGCTGTACGGCCTGCAGCCGCTCACGGAACCCGTCGCGCGCCTCCCCGTCGCGTGGCTGCACGCCGGCTGGACCGACTACATCGGGACCCACGGCGGCGTGCTGCACGACTTCGACGCACGCTTCTCCTGGCCCGCCTTCTTCGCCGCGGCGGCGTGGCTGGCCAAGCTCGCCGGGGTCGCGAGCCCGACCGCGCTGCTCGCGTGGGCTCCGCCGCTCCTCACGGGACTCGCGGCCATCGGGGTGCACGCCGTCGCGACTGCCGTGCTCGGCCGCGGCCGCGTGCCGTGGCTGGCCGCGTGGACGTTCCTGTGCGTCAACTGGGTCGAACAGGACTACTTTTCCCCACAGGGCCTGGCTTTCGTGCTCTACGCCGGCGCGCTCGCCGTCGTCTTCCGGTGGCTGGTCGGCGAGGCCACGCCGAAACGCCGCGTTGTCGCGTCCTTCGGGCTCGTGCTGCTGATCGTCGCGCTCGCGCCCGCGCACCAGGTGACGCCGTTCGCGCTCGCCGCGATCCTGTTCGTGCTGACCGTGACGCGGAAGCTGAAGGCGCCGTGGCTGCTCGCCGTCGCGGTGCTGGCCCCGCTCACGTGGCTGGTGGTCGGCGCCAGCGACTACTGGGTGGGCCACCTGCAGGTGCTCACGGGCGGCATCGGTGACCTGTCGGGCTCGGTGCAGCAGAACGTGCAGGAACGCGTCGGCGGCGACACGGGCCGGCTGACGGTGCTCGGCTTCCGCTTCGCGCTGACCGGGCTCCTCGGCGTGCTCGCGGCCTTCGGCTGGTGGGGCTTGCGGACGCCGGAGGGCCGCCGGCCGATCGTGCTCGCCGTGGTGGCGGTGGTGCCGGCCGGGCTCGTCGCTTTGCAGTCCTACGGCGGGGAAATGCTGCTGCGGTCCTATTTGTACTCGCTGCCGCTGTTGTGCACGCTCGCCGGCGCCGCGCTCGACCGGTGGGTCAGCCGGGGCCGCGGCCGCTTCGCCCCCGCCGCGCTGGTCGTCGTCCTCGGCGCGGCCGCTGTGCTGCTCGTCGGCGCCCGCGGCGGCAACGACGGGTACGTCGCCTTCCGCGCGTCCGACCGCGCGGTGGTCGCCGAGGCCTACCGCCTCGCGCGGCCCGGCCAGCAGCTCTCGTCCCTCACCGCATACGTGCCGCTGAACTGGGCACGCGTCGGCGAAGTCAAGCAGGGCTCGCTCGAGCGGACGTGCGTCCCGGGCCCCGGCGAGGCGTCGTGCATCCGCCGCGTCGGCCCGGACTTCGTCGTCCTCACCCGCGCCCAGGACGACTACGGCGTGACGCTGCTCGGCCTGCCCGCGGGGTGGACCGAGTCCGTGCGCACCGAGCTCGTGACGTCCGGCGCGTACCGCGAGCAGCTGCGAGCCGGCGATTCGGTCCTGCTCGCCCGCATCCCCGGAGGTTCCCGATGACCGACGTCCCCGCTCGCCTGCTCTACGTCGGCTGGACCGGCCAGGGCAACCTCGGCGACAACGCCATCGCCGACGCCCTGCTGCCGCGGCTGCCGGGCGTCGAGCCGTGGCACGTCCCGCACGAGCCCCGCGCCTTCGCCCGCCGGGTCGTCGCGGACGGGCTTCGCGGCGCGCGCGAACGGGCGGTGCTCGTCGGCGGCGGCACGGTCGTCGGCCGGCGCAACTGGCGGCTGCTGCTGGAAGCCACCGGCCGGCTGCTCGCGTGGCGCCGGCCGTGGCACCTGATCGGGATCGGCGTCGAAGATCCCGCCTTTCAGGGCCGCAACTCGTTCTCGGCCGGCGGGGAACTGGCGCGCTGGCGGGGCTTGTGCGCCCGGTTCGACCGCGTGACCGTGCGCGGACCGCGCTCGGCCGCGTTGCTGGAGTCGGTCGGGGTGCCGGCGGAGGTCGTCGGCGATCCCGCGCTGCTACACGAACCCGAACCCGTTGCACCGCAAGAAAAACTGCTCGGCGTCAACCTGGGCTTCGGTGACGACCTCTGGGGCCACGACCACGGACGGGTCGTCGAAGCCGTCGCCGATCTCGTGCGCGGGCTCGCGGCCGACGGCTGGACCGCGCGGTTCCTGGTGATCAACCGGAAGGACCGGGTGTTCGCCGACGAAGCGGTGCGGCTGGCCGCAGTGCCGGCCGAGATCCGCGCCGCGGACACGGTGCCGGAGTACTTCGCGGCGGTGGGCGACTGCACGGCGCTCGTGGCCGAACGCCTGCACGCGCTCGTGCTCGCGGCGGCCGCCGCCGTCCCCGTGGTGGGGCTGGAGTACCAGCCGAAGTGCGCGGACTTCCTCGCGTCCGTCGGCGCGGAGGAACACTGCGTGCGCACCGACCGCGTCACACCGGGGCTGCTGCGCGAGCACGTCGACGCGCTGGCGGAGGGCCGCGCGGCCGAGTCGGCGCGCCTGCTGGGCGAGGTCGGCGAGCTGCGCGCCCGGTTGCGCGACGAGCTCGCCCGGATCCGCGACGGCGCCGAGCTCACGGGGAGCGCGCGGTGAAGCGCGTGCTGCGGGAGCTGCGGATCGAGCTCATCACGCTGACCCGCCGGACGCTGCTCAACGCGGTCGCCGGCAGCTCGCTGGCCCCCCGGCCGCTGCGGTGGCTGATCTACCGCGCGTGCGGGATGGACGTGCGCACGCCGAACGTGTTCCCCGGGCTCGAGCTCGCGGGCCGGCCGGGGAACCTCGTGGTGGGCACCGGAACGTTCGTGAACACCGGCTGCTTCTTCGAGCTCGTCGGCGAGGTGACGATCGGGCGCGATTGCCAGCTCGGCATGCAGACCATGGTCGTCACGTCGCACCACGAGACGACGTCCGCGGGGATCTCGCGCTCACCCGTCGGCCGGCCCGTGCACATCGGCGACCGCGTGTGGGCCGGCGCGCGCGTGACGATCCTGCCGGGCGTGACGATCGCCGACGACGTCGTCCTCGCGGCGGGCGCGGTGGTGGCGGCGGACTGTCCGGAGCCGGGCGTCTACGCGGGCGTGCCCGCGCGGCTGGTGCGGGCGGCCGAGAAGGCGGGTGCGCGGTGATCCCCGGACTGGACTGGGCGGCGACCGCCGCGTTCGCCCTGGTGCTCACGCTCGTGCTGGCCCGCACGGCGGTGGGGGAGCTGAGCACGGCCGGGCCCGCGGTGCTGCGGCGCTTCGACGTCGCGGCGGGCGCGGCGGTGGTGGCGCTCGTGGTGGTGCTGGTGTTCCGCGTGCTGGCGCAGCTGTAGGCGGCGGATTTTCGAAACCCGGAGGTGCTCGATGAACAAGACCCGCACGACAGCCGTGGTGGTAGCCGTCGCCTGCCTGTTCCTGGGCTTCGGGCTCGGTGCCGTGTCGGCGCAGGAGGCGAACGGCCCGGCGGGCACGGCGCAGGGCCGCCCACTGGTCGCTTCCGACGAATTCGACGGCACCGCGCTGGACACGACCAAGTGGTCGCCGTACGACGCGAAGTCGTCCAACGGGATTTCGCACTGGAAGCCGAGCGCGCTGTCCGTCCACGACGGCGAACTGCGCATCGACGGCCACGGCAAGGACCCCACGGGCGCCGCCAACACGTCCGGCGCCCTCTGCTGGTGCCGCGGCGACGGCGACCGCACCTACGGCCTGTGGATGGTGCGCGCGAAGTTCGACCCGGGCACGGGTTACGGCATCGCGATGCTCCTGTGGCCGCAGTCGGACCGCTGGCCCCAGGACGGCGAACTGGACATGGTGGAGAGCGCCCGCCCGCAGAAGAACACCGCCCTGGCGTCGGTCCACTGGGGCAACCCGCCCAGCGGCAGCCGCGACAGCGGCAAGCTCCTCGGGGACTACACCCAGTGGCACGTCTACGCGGTCGACTGGCGCCCGGACCACATCAAGTACTCCATCGACGGCAAAACCGTCTACGACACCCGGTACAGCACCAAACACCCGGGCATTCCGCACGGGCCGATGCACCTGGTGATGCAGCAGGAGCCCGGCCCGTTCGGTGCGCCGGGCTGGATTCCCGCGCCGGACGAGTCGACGCCCGACCACGTGGTGATGCACGTCGATTGGGTGCGCGTCTACGCGTGAGCTGAAGACCGCTTCACACCCGATACGCGCGAGCTCCTTCTCCGTTTTTTGCCGGACGCACAAGATCGGTCCCTGACCTGATTTCGCCGGGTCAGGGGCCGATTTCCGGGTGGACGTGCACCCCGGCGCCGAAATTGCCCGGCCGCGGAGCGCCCAGTTTCGGTCGTCGCCGGCGTCCATACTGCGAACGCTTCAACGCAGGGGAGAGGTGACGCGGAAGTGGGGATGGCTACTGCCGACCTGGTGACCAGGGCACGCGCCGGGGACGGCGACGCGTTCCGTGAGCTGACCGAGCCGCACCGTCGCGAGTTGCACGTGCACTGCTACCGGATGCTGGGGTCTTTCCAGGACGCCGAAGACGCGCTGCAGGACACGCTGCTGTCGGCCTGGCAGAGCGTCGGGGCGTTCGAGGGACGTTCGTCGGTCCGGACCTGGCTGTACCGCATCGCGACCAACCGCTGTCTCGACGCACTGCGGTCGGCGAGCCGCCGCCCGGCTGTCCCGTGGGACGTGCCCGACGTCGAGCCGCCGGAGCCGACCCGGCTCGGTGAGGTCGTGTGGCTCGAACCGTATCCGGACGCAGTGCTAGACGGTGCGCTCGGCACGCAGCCCGGCCCGGCGGTCCGCTACGAGCAGACCGAGGCCATGTCGCTGGCGTTCGTGGCCGCGCTTCAGGCGCTGCCACCCCGCCAGCTCGCGGTGCTCGTCCTGCGTGACGTGCTCGGCTACCGCGCCCGGGAAGTAGCCGATTTGCTCGACACGACGGTGGAATCGGTCACCAGCGCGCTGAAACGGGCCCGGGCGGGGTTGCAGCGTCACCGGGCGCCCGCCGAGGATCGTGACCGGGTGCCCGCGCCTGGCTCGCCGGCCGAGCAGGAAGTGGTGGCGAAGTTCGTCCGGGCGTACGCGGCCGGTGACCTCGAGGCGCTGCTGGCAATGCTCACCGACGACGTCCGCCTCGCCATGCCGCCGATTCCCCTCGAGTACCACGGCCGCACCGACGTCGGGCGGTTCTACGCCACCATCCTGAGCCCGGCCTTCACGTACGAGTTCGTGCCGACGCGGGCGAACGGCCAGCCCGCACTCGGCACGTACCTGCGCGGCCCGAACGGCCTCCGCCACGGAATCGGCCTGGTCGTCCTCACCCTCGCCGGCGACCGGATCTCGGCCATCACCCGGTTCGACAGCGGGGTGCTCCCGTCGTTCGGCCTGCCCCGCTCACTTCCCGCATGACTCCCACGTTCGAGAAAGGACATCGTCGTGACCAGACCGCAGATCGTGTCGCCGCAGGAATGGCAAGCGGCGTGGCAGCAGTTGCTCGTGAAGGAGAAGGAGGCGGTCCGGGCCCGGGACGCGCTGGCCGCGTCGCGGCGGCGGATGCCGTGGCAAGCCGTGGAAAAGGAGTACACGTTCGAGGGGCCGGACGGCCCGGCGAGCCTGCTCGACCTGTTCGGCGGACGGCGTCAGCTGATCGTCTACCGCGCGTTCTTCGAGCCCGGGGTGGACGGCTGGCCCGACCACGCTTGCCGCGGCTGCTCGATGATGGCCGACCACGTCCCGAACCTCGCGCACCTCAACGCCCGCGACACGACCCTCGTGTTCGCCTCGCGTGCCGCGCAGGCGGACATCGAACGCGTGAAGGCGCGGATGGGGTGGGAGATGCCCTGGTACACCTTGACCGGCGACTTCGACGCCGACTTCGGGGTGGCCGAATGGCACGGCACGAACGCCTTCATCCACGACGGTGACGCCGTGTTTCGCACGTACTTCGTCCACAACCGCGGCGACGAGGCGCTCGGGACCACCTGGAGCTACCTCGACCTGACCGCGCTGGGACGCCAGGAACTGTGGGAGGACTCGCCTCCGGGCTACCCGCAGACCCCGCCCTACGAGTGGTGGGACTGGCACGACACCTACGGCGAACACGCGCCGTCGCGGTGGTTCGGCGACCCCGATCCCGACAACCCGAACGACCAGCGGCCGCCGCGCCGCGCCGGCCGACCGTGATCCGCCCATACCTGCCGACACTTTCACCCCTCAGGAGAAGCAACATGCCCGATTCCACCCGGATCGAAGGATCGGTGGCGCTGGTGACCGGTGCCAACCGCGGCATCGGACGCGCGATCACCGAAGCGCTGCTGGCGCGGGACGTGGCGAAGGTCTACGCCACGGCGCGTGCGCCGCGGACCGTCGAAGCGTTGCGGGAGCGCCACGGGGACCGCGTGGTTCCGTTGCGGCTGGACGTCACAGACACCGATCAGGTCGCGCGGGCCGCCCGCACGGCCACCGACGTCGGCCTGCTGGTCAACAACGCGGGCGCGTTCCAGCCGACGGGCCTCACCGACGCGGCGATCGTCGAGGTAGCCCGGCGCGAGATGGAAGTCAACTACTTCGGCGCCTTGCGGATGTTGCACGCCTTCGAGGACACCTTGGTGCGCCGCCGCGGCGCGCTGGTCAACATCGGGTCGGCCGCCGGGCTCAGCACCGTGCCGATCCAGCCCACCTACAGCGCCTCCAAGGCCGCGCAGCACTCGCTGACCCAAGCCTCGCGCGCGCTGCTCGCGGCTCGGGGCGTGACCGTGCACGGCGTCTACCCGGGGCCCGTCGACACGGACATGACCAGGGATCTGCCGCCCGCGTTCGCCAAGACACCCGTCGCGGCCGTCGCGAACGCGATCCTCGACGGTGTCGAGGCCGGCGAGGAGGACATCTTTCCGGATCCGTTCGCCGTGGCCTTCGGGCAGCGGTTCCACTCCTCGCCCAAGAGCGTGGAGCAGGAGATGGCGGCGATCGTCAGACTGCCCGCATAGTTCGCCCACGGGGCCGGACGGGCGGGCTATCTTCGTCGGCGTGCCCGACTTCTCGCAGATCCAGCGATCCGAGCTCGCCGCGCTCGCCGATGACCTGAGTGGACTCGACGCGCGGCAGTGGCGCTCGACCACGTTGTGCGCCGACTGGGACGTCGAGGAAGTGCTTGCCCACCTCGGGGCGGCCACGAGGTTCACCCGGTGGCGGTGGATCCGCAGCATGGCCGCGGCCCGGTTCGACCCGGACGTCCACAACCGGCGGAGTCTCGAACAGTTCCGCGGCGCCGACCCGGCGGAGACTCTCGAACGGTTCCGCCGGGCCGGCACCATCACGCTGCCGGTCAAGTCCTCCCCGTTCGGACTGAGCGAGGTGATCGTGCACGCCGAGGACATCCGCCGGCCGCTGGGCCTGCGGCACGTCCCCGACGCCGCGGGCCTGCTCGCCGTCGCCCGGTTCTTCACCGCCAAGGACTTCGCGGTGAAGAGCAAGACGCTGGCCGAGGATCTGACGCTGCGCGCGACCGACGCCGACTTCCGGCACGGCGCCGGACCCGAGGTCCGCGGCCCGCTGCTGTCCCTGGTCATGGTGCTGGCGGGCCGCGGCGCGTGCTTGTCGGACCTGAGCGGCGACGGAGTGCCGGAGCTGAGCGGGCGGCTGGCCGCCTGACTTTCTCAGGAGTGCCACAGCTGTGGCCACAAGGTGTTCCACCCCTGTGCCGGTGCGGCGCACAGCCAGATCGGCACGCCCTGGTTCAGCCGGGCGAAACCGTGGCCGCGGTCCGTTGGCGCCACCGACTGCTGCACGCAGTGCGTGGCCAGCTGTGCCGGATCGGTGCCGACGAACAGGATCGTCCGCGCGGTGTCCGGTGGTTCGCCGAAGGAGGAGTACCCGCGATGGGGGCTGTACGCGGCGGGGAGCCCGCGGGCCCGGCCGTACCAGTTCAGCGCGGCGGCCTGCCAGTAGTGGCCGGTGACGATCGTGGTCGCCTCCCGGGCAGGCGGCGGCAAGCTGTCGAAGGTGGTGATCACCGCGCCGGTGAAGCCGCTCCACCCTTGTTCGGCCCGCACTTCGAGGGTCGCCGCCGTGGCCCAGGCCGGCTCGCCGGCGAGCAGGCCGGTCACCAGCACGACGGCGCCGGTGAACGCGGAAACGCCCACCGAGGCGATCCTCCGCCACCACCGTGCTCCTCGCGTGGAACTGAGGCGCGCGACCGCGGCGGCCCAGCACACCGGGAACAGGCCAGCGCAGTAGTAGTACCGGCCGCCGGCCACGAGCATCACCGCGGCGACAGCGATGCACGTCCAGCCCAGAAAGCGGTACGGCGCGAGCCGGGTGTCCCGCAGCAGGGCCCAGCAGCCGTAGCCGGCCAGCGCCGCGCCGGCGAGTGCGCCGTTCGACACCACCGTCAACGGCAGGACAGCCGCCCTGCCGCCGGCGAACTCGCCGGTTTCCTGCGCGACAACGGGAATCAACGTCGCCTGCGGAAAGCCGTGGCACCACTGCCAAACCAGGTACGGCAAGGCGCCGGCCCCCGCGAGCGCGACCAGCTTCGCGAGCCCGGCCCCCGGCACACTCCGGCGCCTGGTCACCAGCAGCACGGCGAGACAGCACACCCAGAACACGGCGATCAGCGGTTTGACCGTGAACGCGACCCCCGCGACCAGCCCCATGCCCCACCAGAGGCGGTCGGAGCGGGTCCGGGCCCAGCGCACCAGCAGCCAGGTCGTCGCGATCCACAACGGGGTGTCGAACGTCTGGGTCAGCAGCAGCGATCCGGTGTCCAGCACCCGGGGCGACGCCGCGCACGCGGCCGCCGCGGCGGTTTGCGCCCAGCGCCCCCCGCCGAACTCCCGTGCGAGCAGCGCGGCCAGTACCACCCCCACGACCGTGGCGACCACCGCGGGCGCGCGCACCACCAACGGCGCGCCCCCACCCGCTTCACCGAGCCACGCCAGGAACGGCACCAGAAATCCCTGGTCCGCGTAGCCCCACGACAGGTGCTGCCCGGCGGCGAGGAAGTAGAGCTCGTCGCCGTGGTAGCTCCGCCGCGCGGCCCCGGCCAGCAGCGCGAGAGCCGTGCCCAGCGCCACCAGCGCGACCGGCACCCACGCCGGCGGTACCCGGCCGGATATCGCGGCCGGCCGCGGAACAGCCACCGGCCCGGCGCGCAGCGCGGTCTGCATGCGTTCCCCTCCCTCTGATCACGGATGGCGCGGACGGAACCCCACCGGAACGCGGTTGATCACCACGACGCCACTATACACAGGGGGTATACCTTGAGTGTATAGATGCGTTCACGCAGGTCAGGAGGTTGAGTATGTCGCTACCGCCTGGTCAGGGCAGCGCTGTCGCCGAACCCGCGATCACGGCTCGCGGGCACCGTCGAGGCTGCTTCCGTGCGTCACCTCTATGCGCGGCCCATTCGCTTCAGCGCGAAGTCGAACCTGGCCTGAGTGAGAGGTTCACACCGGACCAGCGCGATGTCCCGGCGCAAATCGAGACCGGCCAGCTCGGCGACCACGGCCCCGCCGCGCGAAGCGGCCTCGGCGATGAACCGCGGCAGATACGTGGGCGTGCGTTCGTCGGTACCTCGGTCAGCGGCTGGTGGGGTGAACTGCCGCAGGGTTGTCGATCCCGGGTGAGGACCGTGGTGATCGGACGGGCCGCGCAGGATCACGGCCAGCGCGATGTCGGGGTCGGCGGTGTAACAACCGCTGGCCCACGCCGCGTTGGCCTCGATCACCGCCCCGTCGCCGCCGGGGGTCCCCACGTCGATCACGATGCCGCTCGGCACAGTGTGGCCGGCCGCGTCGAGTAGCTCAGAGCCGAATGCGACGGCCGCGCGTGGTGCCGGCCCGAGGTCGTGCCTCGCGTAGCGGCGGAAGGTGCCAAAGCGATGTGCATGACGGCGCAGCGGTCGATCGCAGCCGCACAATCGCGAACGCCAGCTCGGTGCCTCGCACTCGCAGAGAAGCAGTCAAGCCTCGTGCGGCGTGTGTGGCGGCTTGCGGACCATTACCCGACTTTTCGAATTTCCCGATCAGGCTGAACGTCCGTGGGCCAAGACGCCCCTGCGTCGGTGGCGGTCAGCCGCTGACGTGGGCGGTGTTGTCGAGCCAGTGCCGGGCGAGGGCAGCGTCGCCGTCGATGCGGACGGCGTGGTCGGTGAGGGGGAGCCGTCGGGTCAAGGTCAGCAGCAGGGATCGGGCCGGGCCGGTGACGGTCACGTCGGCCGGCTGGGTCCCGGGCTGCCACGTTGCCCCGTCGGGCCGCCGTTCGATGAACCAGGCGCGCGTGCCGTCGGCGGTGTCGGTGGCCAGCCACTGCAGGGTCTGCCCCGTGCCGCGGATGGCGTGGGCGGACTCGGGCCGCCGCACCTCCCACGTGGGGGAGGTGAGCATCGTGAAGTGGTTGCTGATGAGGGCGGCCGCGAGGTCGGCGTCGACGTCGGCCGGGCGGTTCGCGGCGGTGGCTGCGTCGAAGCCGTGGACGACGGTCTCGTTGAGGACGCTGGACAGCCAGAACCGTGTCCCGGACCGCTCGTCGCCCGCGGCGTTGAACACCGGCGCGTCGAGAGCGTCGTCGGAGCACGCGCTCGTGACCCGCCGGGCCGACTCCGCCAGCCACGCCTGCCACTCGCGGGGGTCGGCCGGGAGCGCGGCCACCTCCGTGGGCAGCTGGGTCGGGTCGGTGATGCGCCGCTCGATGATCTCCGCGACCCAGTTCTGGGTCTGGCCCACGTGCCCGACCAGATCGCTGACCGTCCATTCCGGCGTCGTCGGCACGACGGCGCCGGGCCCGGCCGCGGCGGCCGATTCCGCCAGCCGCCGGGTGTGGTCGACGATCGCTCTCCGGGCGCGTTCGGCGTTCAGCTCGGTCATGGGAGTGCCCTCCGTGGGTTCGGTGTGCTGCGGATGACTCGGCGTGCCGGTCGAACTCAAGGCTCGGCGTTTCGTTGCCGATCAGCCGAACTCGTGCGGTCAGGTTCTGGAGTTGTCGGACGTCTGGTTCGTGGCGTGGGTGGGCTTTCTCGATCCGGCCGTACTCGGCGAACGCGGCGACCGAGTTGCCTGGCTACGGGGTGGTCGTGTCGAGTCGGTCGTCGTGGTCGGCTGATCAGGTCAGCGCGCACCGCAGGACGATTTCGCCGTCGTCGATCTCACCGGTCGGCTGGAAGCCGAAGCCCCGGTAGAACGGCCACGGTTCGCCCTTACCCGGTTGATAACTGGTGAACAGCTCAGTGCCACCGTCCGCCCTGACCCGTTCGATGACCTCGGCCAGTGCGGCGCGTCCGTAGCCGCGACGTTGGAACTCGGCTCCGACGAGCAGCCGCCACAGGACGTACGAGCCGACCACACCGCGCGTGCCCGGCGGCACGGCCCAGTTCAGCATGACGAAACCGACGGGCACGTCGTCTGCGTACACAGCGCGATACCAGGGCGACAGTTGTGGTTTCTTGCGTGCCTCTTTCAGTGACTTCTTCACCGACGCGACGAACTTCTTCTGGTCCGGCCGGACCCGCACGGCGCACACGGCGTCGCGGTTGTCGTCGGTGATCTCGCGCAGTTCGACGTGTGCGGTCACCTGGCCATTATCGGTCCGGGACCCGCCAGTCCCGCCACCCCGGAAGATGTGGACCGCGGGTAGCGGTACCTGCTGGACGCCAGCGCGCCACCGGTTGGCACAAGATCGGGCCCTGGCCGGGTTGCGCCTGGTCAGGGGCCGGTTTCTGCAGGTGGTCACGAGTGCCCCGGGGCTGGGTCGGGCGATGTCTCCGTCAATGAAAATGGCGTCTGAGCAGCGGTTTCCGTGGTCATGGGCATCGTGAGCTGCCGCCGCACTCGTCGAGGTGATGGGGGGTGACATGTCCATCGGCGCGGTGCGTGACGTGAAGAGCGCCACGTCGACATCGCTTTCGGTGGAACTCCCGGCCTACGCGGCACCTGGCCCCGTCACGGTCGAGACGCCGGGTGGGGCCGGAACCGGTACCGACGACGTCGTGGTCGCCCCACCGGAATCTCTGCCGCAAACGTCGCGGCGTCGCCGAAACTGGCCGTCGACGGCGCACCCTCGGTCGTCACCATTGCCACCGCGGGCAAGGTCGCGTTGCTGCGCTTCGCCGGCAAGAAGGACCAGCGGCTCACCCTCGGACTCGCGGGGTCAACCTTGCCGCCGCCATCGCCGTCGGCGGCGCGACGAAGACTCTGACCGTCGCGCAGCGAGCACAGTTCGCCGAAACCTCGTTCACCGCGATCACCGGCCAGCGGCTCGACCTCGGGCTCACCGGTCCGACGTTTCCCAACGGGACTTCCCTGCGGGTGCGCGTGCTCGGCCCCACCGGGCTGACCGTGTTCGACAGCGACGTCGCGCAGAACGGCGCTGCGACCTTCGTCGCGCCGACGGCCGGCAATTACCGCATCGTCATCGCCCCGGCAGGGTTCGCGGCGGGCTCCGTCGTCGCCACGTTGTCCGAGCAGCTCGACGCGGGCACATTGCAGCTCAACGTTCCCAGAACGTTGTCCTTCTCCCGCGCGGGCAAGGAAAACCGGGTCCACTACGCCGGAACCGCCACTCAGCGCCTCGCGCTGAACATCACGGGGGGGGCACGCTGCCGTTCCTCCAGCACGGGTACCGCCACTGTTGTTCTCACGTTCGCCACGGCCGCAGTGCGGTGGGCCTCCCAGCCTCGCGGCCAAACCGCACCGCGCGTTGAGCCGTCTCCGCTGCTCGGTGCGCAGTTGTTGCGGTCGAACGTGTACGGTCCCAGCACGATCTCGTACGAGCCGGTCACCGGCAGCGCGGGCAAGCTGATCGTCGCCGCACCCTGCCCGCTCGCGAGAATCGTTCCGTCCGGTTTGGACACCATGTAGTACGGGTAGGACGAGATGCCGCACCTGCCCGCGGGTGTTCCGTCGGGCTTCGCGCAGCCTGCACCCGCTGCGCAGGGCGGGCGCTCGCACGGCCACGTTCACCCGCGAAGGCCCGTTCGACCAGATCAGCACGTCGACGGACTGGGCCGGCAAAGCGACCGGCTACGGATACTGGCCCAGCGGAGCACTGCGCACCGTCACCGACCCCACGTCTCGCACCACGACGTTCGACGTGCTCGAAAGCGGGCATGCTGCGAAAGCCACCGACAACTTCGGCCACGCCACAAACTCGCCGACCTCGACCGGACGCTCGAGCGCGCCGGCAACGGCGGACCGGTGACCATCGGCATGCCCGCGCTGCGGACCTCGCCCAGCCGCACCTGACTGCGCGCGTGGCGGTGCTGCTCCGCAGTTAGTTCGGGGCAGCTGAAGCCGATGGCAACACTTCGCTGTAACCGCCTGATCACCAGACAAGCTTGAGAGGCGTCTCAACCGGCGACCCGTCGTGGTCGACGACGTGTGGCTGTCCTGACCGCAGACACCGGGTTCTGATCACCGATTGTTGACAACCGGCCGCGCCGATCGTTGAGATGGTCGTACGATGACCGACCCTGACCCCCGCGACCTGGAACTCGACACTGCTCGCCAGACATATCCGGTTGGTGATCACGTGATCGGGAAGGTCACACGGATCCCGCGTCCCGGGACCATAGGGCTGTTCGTTGACCTAAGTGATGTCTCGTAACCCGGTTTGAGCTCGGTCGCGCTGATCGTTGATCATGTAGTTGTGCAGGTGATCTCGGCATCGCGTTCGGAATGGA
>NZ_JBITBT010000036.1:0-91435 GCF_044452505.1 Amycolatopsis sp. NPDC051903
CGTCCTGAGCCAGGATCAAACTCTCCAACAATGTCTTCGAATTCAATCGAGGCAAAATACTTGCTCTCAAAGGAAACCCCGACGAGGGGGTTTCAAATATAAGCTCTACTGGCTTAGTTCACTAGCACACTGTTGAGTTCTCAAGCAACACACCTCAAGTAGATCCGCACTCTCGTGCGCATCGACCATCGGCGTTGTTTCAAGCCTTTTGGTTTTGGGACACCCACTCAATCGCGAGAAGCGAGAGCTTGGTTCGTGTCCCGGTGGCCGCTCGGTTTCCCTGGCGACTTGGAGAACATTACACGGCTGAAAACCCCCGAAAACAGGGGGGTCCCTTAACATCATTTTCCCTGGTCAACCCGGCACGGAGCCCCCGTCGAGCCGGCCCAGACGTCCGGACACCCCGTCCAGCCGCACCGTCGGCGGCCGGAAAACATTGCTCCGACTACATTGAATCGTATTGCACCGAGGTCGCGCTCTGATTAGCGTCGGCCGCATGCCGACCCTCCACCTCCACCACGCCGTCCTCGGCTACGACGACCGGGGCTCGGGCGACCGGGCCCTCCTCCTCGTCCACGGCCACCCCTTCGACCGCTCCATGTGGCGCCCCCAGACCGAGCACTTCGCCGGCCTGGGCTTCCGCGTCGTCGTCCCCGACCTGCGCGGCTACGGCGAGAGCACCGGCGAACCCGTCACCACCCTCGCCGGCTTCACCGCCGATCTCATCGCGCTCGCCGACCACCTGGGCCTGGCGAAGTTCGTGCTCGGCGGCCTCTCCATGGGCGGCCAGATCGCGATGCAGACGATCGCCCAACACCCCGACCGCGTCGAGGCGCTCCTGCTCGCCGACACCTTCCCCACCGCCGAGACCCCCGAAGGCCGGCGGAGCAGACGCGCCGCCGCCACCCGCGTCGAGGCCGAGGGCATGGCCGCCTACGCCGAGGAACTCCTCCCGAAGATGGTCTCCGCCCGCACCCGGACGCAGAATCCGCAGGTCACCGCCCACGTCCGGACGATGATGCGCACCGCCCCGCCCCACGGCGCCGCGGCCGCCCTGCGAGCCCGCGCGCTGAGACCCGACTACCGGCCGGCCCTCGAAGACGTGCGGGTACCCACCCTCGTGGTCACCGGCAGCCAAGACGAGTTCACCCCCGTCGCCGACGCCGAGCTGATGCACCGGCTGGTCCCCCGATCGGAGCTGGCCGTGGTCGAAGGCGCGGGTCACCTGCCTAATCTGGAGCGAGCGGCCGAGTTCAACGACGTGTTCGGCCGGTTCCTGCTCTCACTCCGGCCCCGGCCGGACCACCTCGTGGAAGAACGGTGACCCACCCCATGAAGACCGTTTTCGTGACCGGCGCCAGCGCCGGCTTCGGTGCCGCGATCACGCGCCGGTTCGTCGCGGAGGGCTCGCGGGTCGTCGCCGCGGCCCGCAGCGCCGACCGGCTGGCCGCGCTGGCGGCGGAGCTCGGCGAATCCGTGCTCCCCGTGGTGCTCGACGTGCGCGACCGCGAAGCGATCACCTCCGCGGTCGGCGCGCTGCCGGGCGACTGGGGCAACGTCGACGTGCTCGTGAACAACGCGGGCCTGGCCAAGGGCCTCGAACCGGCCTACGCGGCGCACCTCGAGGACTGGGACCAGATGATCGAGACCAACGTGACGGGTCTCGTGCACCTCACCCGCGCGGTCCTGCCCGGAATGGTCGAGCGCGGCAGCGGGCACGTGATCAACATCGGCTCGGTCGCGGGCTCCTACCCCTACCCCGGCGGCAACGTCTACGGCGCGACCAAGGCCTTCGTGCACCAGTTCAGCCTGAACCTGCGCAGCGACCTGCGCGGCACCGGCGTGCGCGTGACCAACGTCGAGCCCGGCCTGGTCGGCGGCACGGAGTTCTCCAACGTCCGCTTCGGCGACGACGACAAGGCCGCCAAGGTCTACGAGGGCACCACGCCGCTGACGGCCGACGACATCGCCGAGTCGGTGTTCTGGGCCGCCTCGCAGCCGGCGCACGTGAACGTGAACCTCATCGAGATCATGCCGGTGGTGCAGACGTTCTCCCCGCTGCACATCCAGCGCGAGGACTGAGGCGCGAAGACTAGGGCGCGAACCGCTCGAGCCCGAACAGGTCGTAGAGCGCCTGCTGGGCCGGGTCGCGGTCGGTGAGGATGCGGCGGCTGCGCGGGCGGCCGCCGGTGGACGGGTAGCGCAGCACCGTCTCGCCGATGCCGCACAGCTGGTCCAGCAGCTCCCCGACGGACAGGTTCATCCCCGCGCGGTCGGCCTCGCGCCGCATGAGGTGGGTGACGGTCGCGGCGAGCACGGACACCAGCGTGTGCACTGCGATGCGGTGCGGCGTCCACTCCCACCGCGGTGTCGGGCCCACCGCGCTGGGGCCGGTGAGCCAGCGGAACGTGGACTCGAGGTACGTCCGCGCGCGGTAGGCCGTGACGATCTCCGCGACGGGCCAGTCGCGGTCGGTCACGAGGATCTGCTTGCCGAAGAACTCGTCGCCCAGCCGCGCGACGGCGGCTTCGTCGACCCGCCACGTCAGGCGGATCTCGCCGGGTTTCGTGCCGCTCAGCGTCGGGGTGAGCACGCGCTCGACTCGGCGCCCGCGCGTGACGCGGGAGATCTCGGCGTGGACCTGGCTGCGGTCACCGCGGTGCGTGCCGGCTTCCAGTGCCGCGGCGAGGCCGTCGAGCTCGCGGATCGCGGTGCCCAGCTCGTCGGTGAACGCGCGCCGCTGCGCGGTGTGGAGCGTGGCCGAGTGCGTGAGGAGCACGCGGCGCCGGACGCCGTCGACGGTGGCGCGCGTGTCGATCGCCGTCAGACCCGCGAAGCGCTCGGGGTCGACGCGGCGACGCGCCGAGGAGGGGTGGGTGAGCAGTTCCGGGTGGTCGGCCAGGGGAAGGGAGCCGACGAAACCCCGTCGCGCGCCGAGGTCGAGCTGGGCGGCCTGCGCGGCGTGGAAGACGAGCGTGACGTCCGTGGCCGGGTACCGCTCGCCCAGTTCGCCGGCCAGCGCGCCGAACGTGGGCGCGCCGCCGCCTTCCCGGCGGTACACGCGGGACGCGAGCGGGATGGCGCCGTCGCGGGTCACCACGAGCCCGAGGCCGGCGAGCGCGTCCTGGCACGCCGACGGGACCGTGCAGTCCGCCGCGGTGAACGGGGCGAGCTGCGGGACGTCGACGGCCAGCGCGGAGGTGCCGTCGTCGCCGAGCAGGTCGAGCACCGCTTCGGCGATGGCGGTTTCCACGGCCGTGATGCGTTCCGGCGTCAGCCGCTGCAGGACGCGCCAGTGGGCCGCCGTCGTCATCGCGCCCTTCTCGGGTCTCGGCCGCACGAGGTCCCGTGCGGCGCACCCGGCCCACCACTCCTCGAAGGACGATCCCGCGCCCGTCGCGCGGTGCAACACGGCCAGCGCGAGGTGGAACCCGAGCGTGGTCTTCGCGCGCTGCGGACCGACCACGGCGTCGACGCGCCGGACGAGGTCGAGCCGCTGGAGCGTGCCCCAGACCGCCGCCACGTCGCCGAACGTCCGGTGCCGCGCGCCGCCCGGTTCGGCGCCGCCGGGGACCGCCCCGGCGATGTCTTCGGCCGTGCCGAGGTAGCGCTGGGTCACCACGCGCGGCGCGCCGTCGACGCGCGCGGACTCGGCCAGGTAGTAGTACGTCCGGCCGCCGATCCGCTTCCCGATCACCGATGCCACACTTTAGGTAATACACGCCGAACCGGTGATCGACAACCTTCGCAGGGCGCTGACCAGCTGAGATGATCTCGTTCGCCGATCGGGTGAGCACGTGGCCGACGACGCACTGGCCTGCTGCCGAACCCGCGTCCTAGCGTGACGGGAATGGCACCCGAACCCGAGTTGGCCGCCCCCACCCCGTCGGCGATGCGCCGTGCGCTCGCCCGGGCCCGGGACGGGAAGACGCTCGACGTCGCCGAGGCGACCGTGCTGCTGCACGCCCGCGGCGACGACCTGAAGACGCTGTCCGAGCACGCGTCCCGGATCCGCGACGCCGGCCTCGAAGCCGCCGGCCGCGCGGGCGTCATCACCTACAGCCGCAAGGTCTTCATCCCCCTGACCCGCCTGTGCCGCGACCGCTGCGGGTACTGCACGTTCGTGACCGTGCCCGGTCGGCTCGAGTCGCCGTTCCTCTCGCCCGACGAGGTGCTGGAGATCGCGCGCAAGGGCGCGGAGATGGGCTGCAAGGAAGCCCTCTTCACACTCGGCGACCGGCCCGAGTCGCGCTGGAAGGCCGCCCGCGAGTGGCTCGACGCGCACGGCTACGACGACACGCTGTCCTACGTCCGCGCGATGGCGATCCGCGTGCTCGAAGAGACGGGCCTGCTGCCGCACCTCAACCCCGGCGTGCTGACCTGGCAGGACTTCCAGCGGCTCAAGCCGGTGGCGCCGTCGATGGGCATGATGCTCGAGACCACCGCGCGGCGCCTGTGGAGCGAGAAGGGCGGCCCGCACTACGGTTCGCCCGACAAGGACCCCGAAGTCCGGTTGCGCGTGCTCGAAGACGCCGGCCGCAGCTCCGTGCCGTTCACGACCGGCGTGCTGATCGGCATCGGCGAAACGCACGAAGAGCGCGCCGAAGCCCTGTTCGCCATCCGCAAGACCGCGCGCGAGTACGGCGGCATCCAGGAAGTCATCGTCCAGAACTTCCGCGCGAAGCCCGACACGAAGATGCGCGCGACGCCCGACGCCGACCTCGAGGAACTCGCCGCGAACATCGCCGTGGCGCGGCTCGTGCTCGGGCCGAAGATGCGCATCCAGGCGCCGCCGAACCTCATCGGCAACCAGTACGACCTGATGATCCGCGCGGGCATCGACGACTGGGGCGGCGTTTCGCCGCTCACGCCGGACCACGTGAACCCCGAGCGGGCGTGGCCGCAGATCGACGAACTCGCGCGGCGCACCGAAAAGGCCGGGTTCGACCTGCGCGAGCGGCTGACCATCTACCCCGAGTACGTGAACCTCGGCGAGCCGTGGCTGGACCCGCGCGTGAGCCGGCACGTCGCCGCACTCGTCGACCCCGCGACGGGGCTGGCGCGCGAAGGCGCGATGCCCGTCGGCATCCCGTGGCAGGAGCCGGACGGTGGCTGGCAGCAGTCGGGCCGCACGGAGCTGCACACGGAGATCGACACCGAGGGCCGCACCGAAGACCGGCGCAGCGACTTCGATTCCGTGTACGGCGACTGGAAGGAGCTGGCGGGCAAGATCAAGTCGGGCCCGCAGAAGTTCGACACGGACATCCTCGAAGCCTTGCGCAGCGCGGAAAAGGACCCGGCGGGTCTGTCCGACGACGCCGCGCTCGCGCTGCTGCACGCCGACGGCCCGGAGCTCGACGCGCTGGCGAAGCTGGCCGACGACCTGCGCCGCGACACCGTCGGCGACGACATCACGTTCGTGGTGACGCGCAACATCAACTTCACCAACGTCTGCTACACCGGCTGCCGCTTCTGCGCGTTCGCCCAGCGGCGCACGGACGCCGACGCGTACACGCTGTCGCTGGAGCAGGTGGGCGACCGCGTGGACGAGGCGTGGGCCGCGGGCGCCACCGAGATCTGCATGCAGGGCGGCATCCACCCGGACCTGCCGGGCACCGCGTACTTCGACCTCGCGGCCGAGGTGAAGCGGCGGCAGCCGGGTATCCACCTGCACTCCTACAGCCCGATGGAGGTCGTGAACGGCGCGTCGCGCACGAACCTGTCCATTCGGGACTGGCTCGTGCGCGCCAAGGAGTCCGGTGTGGACTCCCTGCCGGGCACCGCCGCCGAAATCCTCGACGACGACGTGCGGTGGGTGCTCACCAAGGGCAAGCTGCCGACGTCCGCCTGGATCGAGGTCGTGACCACCGCCCACGAAATCGGCCTGCCGACGACGTCGACGATGATGTACGGCCACGTCGACAACCCCAGCCACTGGGTCGCCCACCTCAAGCTCCTGGCCCGCCTGCAGCGCGAAGGCATGGAACGCAACGGGCACCGCGGTTTCACGGAGTTCGTGCTCCTGCCCTTCATCCACCAGAGCGCGCCCATCTACCTCGCGGGGCTCGCCCGTCCGGGCACGACCCTGCGCGAGAACCGCGCGGTCCACGCGCTGGCCCGCTTGCTGCTCCACGGGACGATCGACAACATCCAGAGTTCCTGGGTGAAGCTTGGCGAGGAAGGCAGCCGCGCGGTGCTACAGGGCGGCGTCAACGACATCGGCGGCACGCTGATGGAGGAGACGATCAGCCGGATGGCGGGTGCGGCCAATGGGTCGTACAAGACGATCAGTGATATGCGGACGATGGTGGAACCGTTGGGGCGGCCGTTGCGGCAGCGGACGACGGATTATGGGACTCCGTCGGAGGAACGGATTGCTGCGGCGGTGGCTTCGGATGGGGTGGCTACTGCGGTGCGGAAGCCGTTGTTGCCACTGTTGACTTCCTGAATCGTGGAGAACTGAAATGCCCCGGGGCTGTTGGCCTCGGGGCGTTTTGGTGTCTGGGGCCGGAAACGGTAGTTGGGGTTTGTGTGGGCTGCCCGCGCGATAGGCCAACCGCCGCCTGGCAGCGGTAAAGACCCTGCACCCAGACCCCGCCCTGCATCTCGATCCGCAGCCTCCACGCGGTCTGAATCACCTTGTCAAGGTACTCTTTCCAGCCTTGACAAGGTGATTCAGACCGTCGTTAGAATAATCGGATCCGGGGTGGAGGGCAGTCCTCGTGTGCAATGTCGCGCGCTTACGCGACGAGCCGGACGACCGTCACGTAAGACGCCAGACGGAGCGGACGCCTACGGCTCGTTGCGCTGGCGCGCAACATCGCCGGGCGTAGGTTACGAGAGGCACCCCGATCCTTGAGTGTCACCACGGTCTGGACCACGTGTCAAGGCGGGAAAGCGTACCTTGACACGTGGTCCAGACCGCGGAGAAGGCGGGGATCGAGGTGCAGGGCCAGGCCTGGGTGCACTTCGGTTCTCGTAGAGATTCTGCGGTTGGGTGGCGTGGGGTCGGGTGTGTGGTCGGCTTGTTTTGGGAAGCTTGGGGTTGGTTGTGTGATCGGCTCACCTGAGGGCGATGAGGCCGATACCCCAACGCTTCCCACTTCCTAGCCAAACCCTCCCCACCACCTACAACCCGATCAACCAAGCACCCGCCGCAACCACGGCACCCGGACAGCCCGGGCCTGACGCGAAAGCGCCGCGTCCGGGGCGGAGCCGTCGAAGCCGTGGTAGGCGCCGGGCCAGACGTGGAGTTCGGTTTGGACGCCGGCTTGCAGGAGGCGGGTGGCGTAGGTGAGGACTTCGTCGCGGAAGGTTTCGGCGGTGCCGACGTCGAGGAAGGCCGGGGGGAGGTTCGAGAGGTCGGCGGCGCGGGCGGGGGCGGCGTAGGGCGGGACGTCGGGGCCGCCGCGGGCGGGGCCGAGCAGGGCGGTCCAGCCGATGTCGTTGGCGGTTTGGTCCCACACGCCCAGGCCCTGCATCTGGAACGCCGACGGTGTGTCGTTGCGGTCGTCGAGCATCGGGTACAGCAGTAGCTGCCCGAGCAGGGCCGGGCCGCCGCGGTCGCGGGCGAGCAGCGCCGTGGCGGCGGCCAGGCCGCCGCCCGCGCTCGCGCCGCCGATGATCACGCGCGCGGGGTCGAAGCCGAAGTCGGCGGCGTGCTCGACCGTCCACTTGAGACCCGTGTAGCAGTCCTCGACCGGCGCGGGGTGCGGGTGCTCCGGCGCGAGGCGGTAGTCGACGGAGACGAACCCGACGCCGAGCTCCAGGGCGTACTCCTTGAGCACCAGCAGGTCCCGGCCGCGGTGCCCGCCGAGGATCATGCCGCCGCCGTGCAGCCAGTAGAGCACCGGGACGTCGGTGGCGACGCCGGTCGGGCGGCCGATGATGAGCGGCACGCCGTCGGCGTCCACTTCAGACAGGGTGACGGTGCCGTCGGCGGTGACCTCGTCGAGCGAGAGGTCACGCGAGGCGCGCTCTTCGCGCAGCGCCGGGATCGCGGCGGCCGAGTCCAGCGCCGGGCGCTCCGCCCGCATCTGCGCGAGCACCACGGCGAGCTCGGGGTCGAACGGCAGCGGCGGCCCCACCTGCGGACGAGTCGCGGTCATCGAAAAGTACCTCCCAGTGCGTCGTGGCTCTCGCCCGATCATCCTGGCCCGCCGGGCTACCCCGCCACCTCCGCCAGGTGGCGGGAATCACCGGCGCGTCAGCCACCCGACGGCAGGTCTGACGCGGCTTGTCGAAAATTTGCGTAAGTACGTTCGACTCTTGCGATTTCCTGTCCGGAATTCGTATGATCCAGCTCACACAGATCCCCACCAGTGCACCCGACCCCGACGAAAGGCGAGTGCTGCTCCGTGTCTCCCCTAGGTGTCTTCAGCGCGCCCGAAAACCGCCCACCCACGCGAAAACCGCCCGGAAAACGCCGGCTCGCCGCCCTCGCCGCGGCGCTGCTGGCGGCGGGCGGGCTCACCACCCTCACCGTGGTCGCGGCCCCCGCCACAGCCACGACCGGCTCCGCGCTCGCGGTGGCCGGACGCGGCGCGACCGTCCCGTTCGCCGAGCAGGAAGCCGAGAACGCCACCACCACCGGCACGGTGATCGGCCCCGACCGCACGGCGGGCACGCTCGCCGGCGAAGCGTCCGGCCGCAAAGCGGTGACGCTGTCGGGGCAGGGCCAGTACGTCGAGTTCACGCTCACCGCCGCGGCCAACTCGCTCGACTTCCGCTACAGCCTGCCCGACAACGCCCAGGGCACCGGGATCACCGGCACGATCTCGGTGTACGTCAACGGAACCCACAACCGCGATCTCACCCTCACCTCCCGCTACGGCTGGTACTACGGGGGCTACCCGTTCAGCAACGACCCCGGCCAGGGCAAGGCGCACCACTTCTACGACGAGGTGCGCACGCTGTTCGCCACCACCTACCCGGCCGGCACGAAGATCAAGCTGCAGGTCGACGCCGGCGACGTCACCCCGGCGACCATCGACCTCGCCGACTTCGAACAGGTCGCGCCGGCCGCGGCCCGGCCCGCGAACTCCGTCTCCGTGACCGACTACGGCGCCACCGCCGGCGACACCAGCGACGACGCGGCCGCGTTCGACGCCGCCGTGGCCGCCGCGAAGAGCCAGGGCAAGCAGGTCTGGATCCCCGCCGGCTCGTTCACCCTGAACCACCACATCACCGTGGACCAGGTGACGATCCGCGGCGCCGGGCCGTGGTACTCCGAGCTGCACGGCGCCCGCGCGGGCCTCTTCGGCAAGGGGGAACCCGCCAGCTGCAGCACCCCCACGTACCCCGGTAACGCCGCGGTGCCCGGCAGCAGCACCGGCGTCGGGCTCTACGACTTCGCGATCATCGGCGAGGTCACCGCCCGCGTGGACTGCGACCAGGCCAACGGCATCGGCGGAGCGCTGGGCGGCGGATCGGTCGTGCAGAACCTGTGGATCCAGCACACGAAGGTCGGGCTGTGGCTCGACGGGCCGTTCGACGGACTCACCGTGCGCGGCAACCGGATCCTCGACCAGACCGCCGACGGGCTCAACCTGCACCAGGGCATCAGCAACACCCTGGTGACGAACAACTTCCTGCGCAACACGGGCGACGACGGCCTCGCGATGTGGGCCGAGCACGACGCCGACCACCACAACACCTTCTCGTTCAACACCGTGCTGCTGCCGATCCTCGCGAACAACATCGCGATCTACGGCGGCCACGACAACACCGTCTCCGACAACGTGGTGGCCGACAACCAGGACCAGGGCGGCGGCCTCCACGTCGCCAACCGGTTCAGCGCCGTGCCGCTCTCCGGCACCACCACGATCACGCGCAACACCGCGATCCGCACCGGGGTGCTCGATTCCAACTGGCAGTTCGGCGTCGGCGCGGTGTGGTTCGACGGACGCGACTCGGCCATCACCGGCCGCATCGACGTGGTGGACAACGACCTCGTGGACAACAACTACGAGGGCGTGCAGTTCATCGACGGCGCCACCGGCGACGTCCACTTCGACGGCCTGCGCATCAGCGGCGCCGGCACGTTCGCGTGGCAGCTGCAGTCCAAACCGAGCGGTACGGTCAAGAACGTCGTCGCAACGAACGTCGGCCGCGCCGGCGTCTACAACTGCCTGGGCCCCGACGCGCTGATCGGGCTGGCCGACCAGGGCGGCAACTCCGGCTGGACCACGACGTTCTGCGGGTCCTGGCCCACGCCCGTCTACAACGGCGACAACGGGGGCACGACCACGCCGACGACTCCGCCCACCACCCCGCCGCCGTCCGGGAACCTGGCCCTGCACAAGGGAACCACGGCCAGCGGCTCGCAGGGCGGCTTCCCGCCGGGCAACGCCGTGGACGGCAACACCAGCAGCTATTGGGAGAGCACGAACAACGCTTTCCCACAGACGCTCACCGTCGACCTCGGCGGCAGCACGTCCGTCGGGCGGCTCGTGCTCAAGCTGCCGCCGTCGAACGACTGGGGTGCGCGCACGCAGACCGTCACCGTGCAGGGCAGCACCGACGGGTCGTCCTTCAGCACCCTCAAGTCCGCCGCCGGCTACCGCTTCGACCCGGCGAGCGGGAACAGCGCCACCGTCACGTTCGCGGCCGCGACCACGCGGTACCTGCGCCTGAGTTTCACCGGCAACACCGGCTGGCCCGCCGGGCAGCTGGCCGAACTCGAGGCCTACGCGTCCTGATCCCCCGGTAAACCTCCAGAAAGGACGAAGATGTCCCCCACCTCAGCACGACCCAGGGCGGCCCTGCTGGCCGCGGCGCTGGTGTCGTCCGGGCTGACCGTGTTCGCGGCCGGTGCCGCAACACCCGCGGCAGCCGCGACCTGTCCTGCCACGGCCTCCGGCGGCGCCTCGGTGCCGTTCCGGACGGTCGAGGCCGAGTGCAGCGCGACCAACGGATCGGCAGTCGGCCCGGACCACACACAGTCCACAGTGGCCTCCGAGGCTTCCGGCCGCCAGGCCGTACGGCTTGGTCAGGGGCAGTACGTGGAGTTCACGCTGCCGGCCGCCGCGAACTCGATCAACGTCCACTACAACCTGCCCGACGGCAGCTCCGGCCGGATGTCGGTGTACGTCAACGGCACCAAGCTGGGCAACGGGCTCTCGGTGACCTCGCAGTACACCTACACCGACACCCCGGGCATCCCGGGCGCGAAGACCCACCACTTCTTCGACGACGCCCGGCTGCTGTTCGGCCAGAACGCGTCCGCCGGTGGGAAGGTGAAGGTGCAGCTCGACTCCGGTGACGTCGGCCAGGCCACGCTCGACCTCGCCGACTTCGAACAGGTCGGCGGTGCCGGCGCCCAGCCGGCGAACTCGGTGTCGGTGACCGACTTCGGCGCCACCGCCAACGACGCCGGCGACGATTCGCAGGCTTTCCGCAACGCGGTGCAAGCCGCCCGCCAGCAGGGCAAGGAGGTGTGGGTGCCGGCGGGCCGGTTCGAAATCGGGTCCGCGCTGCAGATCGACCAGACCACCGTGCGCGGCGCCGGCCAGTGGTACACCGTGCTGCACGGCAACAACATCTTCAACAACCCCACCGCGTCCGGAAACATCAAGCTCTACGACTTCGCCGTGTTCGGCTCGGTGTCCGAGCGCAACGACTCCAGCCCGGACAACGCGTTCCACGGTGTCCTGGGCACCGGGTCCGTCGTGTCGGGACTGTGGATCCAGGACACCAAGTGCGGCCTGTGGCTGATGAACGGCGCCTCCTCGAACCTGACGATCGAGAACAACCGCATCCTCGACACGCAGGCCGACGGCGTGAACTTCGACGGCGCCGTCACCACCTCGGCGATCCGCAACAACTACCTGCGCAACAACGGCGACGACGCGCTGGCGCTGTGGTCCAACGGCCAGGCCGACTCCGGCATCACGATCGCGAACAACACCGTCGTGCAGCCGAACCTGGCCAACGGCATCGCGCTCTACGGCGGCTCGAACAACACCGTGAGCGGCAACCTGGTGCAGGACACCAACGCGCTCGGCGGCGGTTACCTCGTGGCCAACCGCTTCAACTCGGTCCCGCTTTCCGGCACGGTCACGGTGTCGAACAACACCGCGCTGCGGGCCGGGGCGCTCGACCCCAACTGGCAGTTCGGCGTCGGCGCGCTGTGGTTCGACGCGCGGGACCAGGCCATCTCCGGCGTGAGCGTCCGCGTCACCGGCTTCACGGCGATCGACAGCCCGTACGAGGCCATCCAGTTCATCGACGGCAACGGCGCCGGCAAGCAGATCACCGGCATCACCATCGACGGCGTGACCGTGCGCGGCACCGGGACGTTCGTGGCGCAGTCGCAGACGCAGGGCTCCGTGTCGATCAGCAACCTCACCGCGTCCGGGGTCGGGGTAGTCGGCACGTACAACTGCCCGTACCCGTCGTCGATCGCGAAGATGACGTTCGGCGGCTCGGGCAACAGCGGCTGGACCGGGACGTGGAGCGACTGCTCC
This sequence comes from Amycolatopsis sp. NPDC051903, assembly GCF_044452505.1. Classification (NCBI taxonomy): domain Bacteria; kingdom Bacillati; phylum Actinomycetota; class Actinomycetes; order Pseudonocardiales; family Pseudonocardiaceae; genus Amycolatopsis; species Amycolatopsis sp. NPDC051903. The sequence goes on from NZ_JBITBT010000036.1 coordinate 12,468, forward strand.
TCGTGGCCCGCGCCGAACTCCGGCCCGCCGCAACCGCCGCAGTCCGGCGCGAACATCGCGCGCGGCAAGGCGATCACGGCGAGCGGTTCGCAGGGCGGGTTCCCGCCGGGCAACGCCGTGGACGGCAACCCGAGCACCTATTGGGAGAGCGCGAACAACGCGTTTCCGCAAACGCTGACCGTCGACCTCGGTGAGCCCTCGGCGATCGACAAGGTGACGCTGAAGCTGCCGCCGTCGAACGACTGGGGCGCGCGCACGCAGACGCTCACCGTGCAGGGCAGCACCGACGGCGGTACGTGGACCACGCTGGTCGCCTCGCGCGGCTGGAACTTCAGCCCGTCGACGGGAAACACCGCGTCGGAGAGCTTCGCCACGACGACGCAGCGCTTCGTGCGCGTGACGTTCACCGGCAACACCGGCTGGCCTGCCGGCCAGGTGTCCGAATGGGAGGTGGCCGCGGCCTGACGAACGGGAGGGGCTCCCCGCCTCGAGGTGCGGAGAGCCCCTCCTCTCACACGGCAGGTGCCGGTTCGCGTTCGGCGACCTCCGCCGTCCGCCGGGCGCGGCGGCCGAGGTAGAAGATCAGCAGGGCGCACACCAGCATCGGCCCCGCCAGCGCGAGGAACACCGCGGTCGGCGACCACGACGCGGCCACCGCCGCGCCGACCACCAGCGGGCCGAGGATGCCGCCGAGGCGCCCGATGCCCAGGGCCCAGCCGACGCCCGTCGAGCGCATGTTCACCGGGTACACGACGGCAGCCAGCGCGATCAGCGCCTTCTGGCCGCCGCTCACGCCGCAGCCGACGAGGAACATCGCCGCCAGCAGGATCCACACCGGACCGTGGAACACGGGCCCGGTGACCCCGAGGAACACCGCGCCGACCACGAACAGCGTGCCCAGCGAACCGAACGCGCCCAGCCGGTCCATCGCCGGGCCGATGACGAGCGCGATCGCGATGCCGCCCACGGTCGTGAGGCTCGTGGCCGTGACGACCGTGCCGTTCGCGAAGCCGAGGCGGGTCAGCATCGTCGGCAGCCAGCTCTGCAGCGCGTAGAACTCACCGAGGTTCACGGCGAACACGATCCACAGCAGCACCGTGCTCAGCACCCCGCCGTTGGCCAGCAGCGCGCGCAGCTTCACGCGTCCGCCAGCCTCCGCCGCCTCCACCGTCACCGGCTGCGTCTCCGCCGGCAGCGTCCGGTCGATGCGACGGCAGAGCCGGTACGCGCGGGCCGGATCGGCGCCGCGGCCGACCAGGAACACGAGCGACTCCGGCAGGAACTTCAGCATCAGCGGGATGATCACCAGCGGAGCCAGGGCGCCGACGAGGAACACCGACCGCCAGCCGTGCGAGGGCACGAGCCAGCCCGACACCAGCCCGGCCACGACGAAGCCGAGCGAGAAGCCGCAGTAGATCGCCAGGACGAAGCTCGCGCGCACGCGTTTCGGGCTGTACTCGGCGGTGAGCGCGACCGCGCTCGGGGCCGCCGCGCCGAGGCCGATGCCCGTGATCAGCCGCAGCACCACGAGCTCCGTGACGCCGCCGACCCACACGGACACCAGGCTCGCCACCGCGAACAGCGCCGTGCCCGCGATCACGAGCCGCCGGTGCCCGAAGCGGTCGGACAGCGGGGACAGCACCAGGTACCCGATCATGAGGCCGACCAGCGCCGAGGAGAAGATCGGGCCGAGGACCGCGACCTTGAGTCCCCAGTCCTTCGCGATGTGCGGGGCGAGGTAGTTGATGGCCTGGGTGTCGAAGCCGTCGAAGAACATCACGAGCCCGCACAGCACCACCGTGGCGTACTGGAACGGGCTGATCTTCTTGCCGTCGACGAACCCGGTGAGGTTCACGCCCGCGCTCATCGCACACCCGCCAGGACCTCGGCGACCTCGCGCGGGTGGGTCAGCGGCACCAGGTGCGGCGCGTCGAGCCGCACCACGTGGTCGGCGCCGTCGGCCATCTTCTCTTGGTCAGCCGGGAAAATCGCCTTGTCGCGTTCGCACACCACGTAGGTGACCGGGTGCGTGCGCCCGGGTCCCGAACTGGGCCGGGTGTACGAGACCGCGGCCTGGGCACCCCCTCTCCGGTGCACGGCGGCGAACGCCGGCTCGTCGAGGTCGGCGGCGAGCACCTCGCGCGCGATCGCCGCGTCGCCGGTCACGCGCAGCGCCCCGTCTTCGCGCGCTTCGACCCACTCGACGGGGTGCGGCGAGCGGATGTCGAGCAGCGTCTGCCCGCACTTCGGGCGGAACGCGGCGAGGAACACGCTGTGGCGCACCCGCGGGTGGTCCGCCAGTTCGGCGACGACCATGCCGCCGTAGGAGTGGCCGGTCAGCACGACGTCGCGGCCGACGCCGTCGACGGTTTCACGCACGTGCGCGACGTCCGCGGCCAGGTCGCCGAGCTTCGCCGGGTCCGCTCCCCCGCTGGGCAGCTGGGCCACGACGTGCACGTCGTGGCCCTGCGCTCGCAGGGCGTCGGCGACCGGTTGCCAGCTCCACCCGCCGTAAAAGGCGCCGTGGACGAGGACGTGATCCATCTGATTCTCCTTTGAATCGCGGTGGGGACGGGGGGTCAGGCGGGAACGCGCGGGTCGGCGGCGGCCACGAACGAGTCGGCCAGGAAGGCTTCGGCCGGCAGGCCGCCGCGGGTGGTGAGCAGGGTGTGCGCCGCGGTGGTCATCGCTTCGCTGCCGCAGGCGTACGCGTGGTGGGCGGTCAGGTCGGGGTGGTCGGCCAGCGCCGCGTCCTGGACGTAGCCGGTGGCACCGGTCCAGTCCGGCGCCGGACGCGAAAGCACCGGGGTGAAGCGGAACCAGCTGTGGCGAGCGGCCCACCGGCGCGGCAAGTCGGCGAAGTAGAGGTCTTCTTCCGTGCGCGCGCCCCAGTAGAGGTGCACGGGCCGGGTGCGGCGCTGAGCGACCAGGTCGAGCACGATCGACTGGATCGGTGCGAAGCCGGTGCCCGTGGCGAGCAGGACCACGGGCCCGTCGCCGTCGTCGAGCACGAACTCGCCGAACGGCGTATCGACGTCGAGCGTGTCGCCGGGTCGCAGCGAGCCGACGACCTGCTCCGAGAACCGGCCGCCGGGTTCGGTGCGCACGTGCAGCTGCACCGCGTCGTTGTGGTGCGGCGGGTTGGCCAGCGAGTAGGGCCGCGGTTCGTCACCGGGCAGCTGCACTTCCAGGAACTGTCCCGCGCGGAACGGCGCGCGCCGGCCGATCGCGAACCGCAGGTCGAGGACCGTCACGCGCGGCGCGGGCCGGCGGATGCGGTGCACCACCGTCGTCAGCTTCTTGCGCCGCGGCGGCTCGCTGGGTTCGATGCGCCGCGGGCGGACCACGACCGGGCCGCGCGGTTCGGCGCGGCACAGCAGCACGCCATCGGCCGGTCCGGTCAGCTCGCCACGGCCGCGGACGACGACCGAACCCGCGACCAGCGAGCCGACGCACGACGTGCACACGCCCTTGCGGCACGAGTACGGAATCGCCCAGCCGGCCTGCTCGGCGGCTTCGAGCACGGTCTGCCCGTCGGCGCACGGGATCTCGATGTCCGTGTCCGCCACGGTGATCGGGGTCGTCATGCGGAGGTCTCCTTCGTTCGTCCGAACAGGCCCAGCGCGCGGACCACGGCCGTCGGGTCCGCGACCCCGCGCCCGGCGATGTCGAACGCCGTGCCGTGGCCGACGCTGCAGAACGGCACGCCGGCGCCCACGGTCAGCGCCGTCGCGGTGCGCCCGGCGAGCAGCTTGACCGGGATGTGGCCCTGGTCGTGGTAGTGCGCCACGAACCCGTCGTGGCCGGGCGTGGTGAGCAGCACGTCGGCGCCGGTCGGTCCGACGGCGTCGATGCCGCGCGCGAGCAGGGCTTCGACGGCGGGTGCGGTGACGCGCTCGTCGTCGCTGCCGAACAGGCCGCCTTCGCCCGCGTGCGGGTTGATGCCGAAAACGCCGATGCGCGGGGCTTCGACGCCGAACGTCCGCAGGGCTTCGGCCAACGCCTGCCCCGCCGCCGTGACGAGTTCGGGGGTGAGCCGGGCAAGCGCGTCGGCGAGGCGTTCGTGGAGCGAGGCGTGCACGACGTTCAGGCCACCGCCCGAGAGCAGGAGGAACACGCGCTCCTCCGGCACGCCGGTGAGCTGCGCGAGCAGTGGCGGGTAGCCGCGGAACGGGATGCCCGCGGCGTGCACGGCCGTCTCCGAGTGCGGGCACGCGACGACGCCGCGGTAGCCGCCGTCGAGGGCGAGCGTGACGGCGGTGCTGACGTAGCGGATGGTCGCCGCGCCCGCTTCCGCGCTGAGCACACCGGGCCGGAACTCGTCCGGGGGCAGGTGCTCGACGTCCACGAGGTCGAGCACCCCGTCCTCCGGCGGCAGGCCGGGCGTGTGCGCTCGCAGCCGGAACCCCTGTGCAGCGGCCGCTTCCGCGAGCACGTGGTGGTCGCCGACGAGCACGGGCGCGTCCTCGACGCGCGCGGCGGCCGCGACCGCGATCTCGGGGCCGATGCCGTTCGGGTCGCCGACGGCCAGCAGCACCCGGCTCACAGCGGCAGCGCCAGGAGGGTGTCGATCTCCTTGCTGTCGCACACGACGACGCGCTCACGCAGCAGCGCCTGCTCGCCGTCCACGCGGTAGCGGTCGACATAACGACCGCTGGCGAACAGGTCCGTCGGGCCGCCGCCGGTCACGCGCAGCACGAAGAACGGCGTCTCGCTCTCCACGTCGCCGCCCGACTCGGCGAGGATCGCGGGCTGGCCGAGCATGTGCCGGTACACGTGGGGCTCGTAGATGTTGGCTTCCTTCAACGCGGACACGCGATCGTGCAGCATGCCGCGGGTGTCGGCCCAGATCAGGCCGGCGGGCAGGCCGCGGGCGTAGTTGTCGGCGGTGGTGACGCGGTAGTGGCAGTCTTCGGTGAAGTACGTGGGCCAGTCCTCGAGCGGACCGTCGTCGATGCAGCGCGCGTAGCGGGCCTGGGCGCGGGCGATGGCGACCTGGTTGTCCATCAGGCACCCACCTCGCGGGTGACGCGGGCGCGCTCGTGCTTGCCGATCTCCTTCAGCGGTGCCTCGTCGTCGGGGACGAAGCCCATCGAATCGCGGTAGGCCAGCCAGAAACCGCGGACCGAGGCTTCCGTCACGCGGCTCTCGCTCGATTCCGCGGTGTCGCCACCCATCTGCAGCGTCGCGTACTCGCTCGCCGCGCCGGCGACGCCGCGCTGCACGAACCCGCCGATGGCACCGTCCTCCATGGACACGTAGCCGGCGGGACCGACCAGGTTGGACTGTTTCATCCGGACCAGCCGCTGCTCTTCGGTGTCGGACTCGAACCCCAGGTAGGTCCAGTTGAGCAGCGTGTCGGCGGTCGCCCGCGGGAGGATTTGCCGCACGGCCACGGAGTTCTGGATCTGCTGCAGCACGAATCCCGGGTAGACGGACAGGATCTGCAGCGTCACGTCGTCGCCGACCTCGCTGAAGCCTTCGAGCAGCGACGGGTCCGCGAGCTGGTACTCGGACTCGGAACGGATCTTCTGATCGGCGTACTCGGTGGTCGCCGTGGCACTGCGGTCGATCGCCGAGTAGCTCACGTGGTGCCCGCCGGACTCGTCGACGATGATCGCACCGCGCTGCGAAAGCCGGTTGATGCCGAACGTGGTGAAGAACAGGTGCAGGATGCTGGCGTGGTAGGAGTCGCGGACGTTCTCCGCGTACAGCTTCCAGTTGTTGGGCAGCCGCTGCGCGAACCGGCCGAGCACCACGGGCTTGCGGCCGCCGAGCACGCGGTCGATGCGGTCCAGGATCTCCTCACCGAGGTACTCCTCGATGTCGGGCAGGTCGTTGGACAGCGTGCCGAACACCAGGCCGTGGACCACGGCGATGCGCAGCTTGCGCGGGCCGTGGTCGGACAGGCAGAAGTTCGGCGGCATCCCGCCCTTGCCCTTGACGCCCTCGGCGAACGCGACGGCGGTGAGGTCGCCCTGCAGGTTGTAGGTCCAGGCGTGGTAGACGCAGGTGAAGTCGCGCGCCTTGCCGTGGTCGGCCATCGCGATGAGCGCGCCGCGGTGGGCGCAGCGGTTCTCGAACGCGTACACCTCGCCGTCGACGTCGCGGGTCACCAGCACGGGCTGCTCACCGATGAACGTCGCGCAGAAGTCACCGGGCTCGGCCAGCTCGGCCTCCAGGCACAGGTAGCTCCAGTGCGGGCCGTGGAAGATCCGGTCCTGCTCGGCGCGGTAGACGTCCTCGTCCTGAAACGCCCAGTACGGCACCCGGGTCAGCGACCGCGGCCAGCTCCGATCCGGCGCGCTGCCCGCGGTCGTCCCCGTGAGGCGATCCATCGTCGGTCCCTCCTCGCCGGGCGCCGCTCGACAAGCGTCGGCGCCCTCTGCTAGTGTTCGAATATCGAACGTAGTTTCACTTGCCGAACACATTGAAGGCAGTGCGACGCCCGCCGTCAAGACCCGTGCCCGGGGAGGACCGTGCCCGCCGCCGAAGGAATGGCCGGACTGGCCAAGGGATTGGCCATCCTGGAACTGTTCGGGGAGGCCACGCCGAAGCTCACGATCAGCGACGCGGCACGGCTGACCGGGCTGAACCGCGCCGTCGTCCGCCGCTGCCTGCTCACGCTCGTGGACCTCGGTTACCTGACCCACGACGGCAAGCACTTCCTGCCCACGCCGCGCCTGCTGCGCCTGGGCGACGCGTACGTCGAGTCGACCGCCCTGCCGCAGGTGGCGAAGCCCCACCTCGCGGCGGTGCGCGAGCAGGTGCAGGAGTCGGCGTCGCTGGCCGTGCTGCAGAACGACGAGTCGCTGTTCATCGCGCGCAGCGAGGTGAAGCGGATCGTGAACACGGGCGTCCGCATCGGGGCGAGCGTGCCGGCGTACGCGTCGGCGACCGGGCACGTGCTGCTGTCGGCTCTGTCCCCTGAGGACTTGACGGACTACCTCGCGCGCTGCGCCCCGCAAGCCCGGACTCCGAAAACCCCCGGTTCGGCCGAAGAAATCCGGCGCCGGGTCGAGCAGGCCCGCCACGAGCGCGCGGCGTTCACGGACGAGGAGCTGGAGTTCGGCCTGCGCTCGCTCGCCGTCCCGGTGGCCGACTCGCGCGGCCGCGTCGTCGCCGCGATGTCGGTGAGCGCGACGGCCGGACGGATCTCGATGACGCAGCTGCGCGAGGAGTTCCTGCCGATCCTGCGCGAGCAAGCGGAGCAGCTGGGCCGCAAACTCTGACGAGCGCGGAGGGTATCAGCCCACTCGCACCACGGAGTCATGATTTTGCAAGGCTTTGCAGTAGAGTTTCAGCCATGACGCGTCGACTTGCCGAAGTGGCCCGCCAGGTGGGAGTCAGCGAAGCCACGGTCAGCCGGGTGCTCAACGGCCGGCCCGGGGTTTCCGCGAGCACCCGGGCCGCCGTTCTCACCGCGCTGGACGTGATGGGGTACGAGCGCCCCACGCAGCTGCGCGGCGAACGCGCCCGCCTGGTCGGGTTGGTGCTGCCCGAACTGCAGAACCCGATCTTCCCCGCGCTCGCTGAGATCATGGGCAACGCGCTGGCCCAGCAGGGCTTCACGCCCGTGCTGTGCACACGCACCGCCGGCGGGGTGTCCGAAGCCGAGTACGTGGAATTGCTCCTGCAGCAGCAGGTGTCGGGCGTGGTGTTCGCCGGCGGGCTGTTCGCCCAGGCCGACGCGGTGCACACGCACTACCACCACCTCGTGGAGCGCAAGCTGCCGACGGTGCTGATCAACGCCGCCGTCGACCACCTCGGGCTGCCGCAGGTGTCGTGCGACGACGCGGTGGCCGTCGAGCAGGCCGTGGGCCACCTGAGCTCGCTCGGGCACGAGAAGATCGGCCTGGTCCTGGGCCCGGCCGACCACGTGCCGTCGCAGCGCAAGCTCGCGGCGTTCCGCTCGTACGCCGCCAAGCTCGGCTTGCCGGTGGTCGACGAACTGGTGGAGCACGGCATGTTCTCCATCGAGGGCGGGCACGCCGCGGCCGCGCGGCTCTACCCGCGCGGGGCCACCGCCGTGCTGTGCGCCAGCGACCTGCTGGCCCTCGGCGCGATCCGCGCCGCGCGGCGGGCGGGCCTGTCGGTGCCCGACGACGTCTCGGTGGTCGGCTACGACGACTCCGCCCTCATGAACTGCACCGATCCGCCGCTCACGACCACCCGCCAGCCCATCGAAGCCATGGGCCGGGCCGTGGTGGAACTGCTGGTGAAGCGGATCAACGGCGGCGAGGTCGCGCCGGAGGAGCTGCTGTTCGCGCCCGAGCTCGTAGTGAGGGGGTCGACCGCGCGGCACCGCGGGTGATCACTTCCTGTTCGTAACTTGCACATTCTCGTTGGGTTCTTGCGGCGTTCTGGTCTCACACTTTAGAGTGACGGCCATCACGGCACAGCCGTCGCGACCGCGAGAAGAGGCTTGAGATGAGCAGTCCCTGGTCCCGATCAGCGAGGCCCAGCAGCACTCCCCGTACCGTGCTCGCCCTGCTCACCGCGGGTGGTCTGGCCCTGAGCCTCGCCGCCTGCGGCGACGGCTCCGACAGCGCCGGCGCCGGGGGCAAGGTCCAGATCACCGTCACCGGGCAGCCGCCGACCACGCAGCCGTTCGAGCGCAAGGTGTTCGACGACGACGTCAAGGAGTTCGAGACGGCGCACCCGGACATCGACATCGTGCCCCACGAGGGGTTCATGGACCCCAAGACGTTCTCGGCGAAGCTCGCCGGCGGCCAGCTCGAAGACGTCTACTACGTCTACTTCACGGACCCGGCGCAGATCATCGCCCGGCACCAGGCCGCGGACATCACGGAAGCGGCGAAGAGCATGCCGCACATCAACGACATCCAGCCGCAACTCCTGAACAACTTCCGCGACGCGAAGGGCAAGCTCTACGGCCTGCCGACGAACAACTACACGATGGGGCTCGTCTACAACCGCAAGCTCTTCCAGCAGGCCGGGCTCGATCCCGACAAACCGCCGGCCACGTGGGACGAGGTCCGCGCCGACGCGAAGAAGATCTCGGCGCTGGGCAACGGGATCGTCGGCTACGCGGACTACAGCAAGAACAACCAGGGCGGCTGGCACCTGACAGGGTGGCTGTACTCGATGGGCGGTGCCGTCGCGCGCCAGGACGGCGGCAAGTGGGTCGCCGACTTCAACAACGACAAGGGCCGCGCCGCGCTGGACTACCTGCACGCGATGCGCTGGGACGACAACTCCATGGGCAGCAAGCAACTGCTGCAGGACGTCGACGTGCAGCGCATGATGGGCGCGGGCCAGCTCGGCATGTACATGGCCGCGCCGGACAACGTGCCCGTGCTGGTCAAGCAGTTCAACGGCCACTACGAGGACTACGGCATCGCCGGCATGCCCGGCACGCAGGGCACCCTGCTCGGCGGCGAGGGGTACATGATCAACCCGAAGGCCTCGCCCGCGAAGGTCAAGGCCGGTCTCGAGTGGATCCAGTGGAAGTACCTCAACCCGGACCGCTTCGACAAGCACGTGAAGCAGTACGCCGACGGCAAGCAGCCCGTGGGCCTGCCGACCGAGCCGACACCGGACGTCTGGACCGGCGCCGTGCGCGACCAGCAGCTGGCCGTGAAGAAGAAGTACGCCAACGTGCCCGCGGAGAACTACCAGTCCTACGTGGACACCGCGAGCCGGATCAAGGGCAGCATCGAGCCGCCGAACGCGCAGCAGATCTACGCCGCGCTCGACAGCGTGATGCAGGCCGTGCTCACCGACCGCAACGCGAACACCGACCAGCTGCTCTCGTCGGCGGAGTCGAAGGTCAACAGTGTCCTCGCCCAGGTCAGGTAACGTGCTCGACTGGCCCGCGGTCACCCCGCGGGCCGGTCGGCCGGTCGCCGCGCCCGGCGACCGGCGCCGCGCGCGGCTCAAGCGGCGGCTGCGCGAGAACCTCACCGCGTACGGCCTGTTGTGCGCCGCGCTCGTGGTGTTCGCGCTGTTCTCCTGGTACCCCGTCGTGCGCGGGGTGCTGCTGAGCTTCCAGCAGGTCGACTTCGTGAACCCGCCGACGTGGGTCGGGTTCGACAACTTCACGCGGCTGTTCGGAGACCCGCTGTTCGGAGTCGCGTGGCGCAACACGGTGCTGTTCACCGGGTTCGCGCTGGTGTTCGGCTTCGCCGTGCCGTTTCTGACCGCGGTGCTGCTCAACGAACTGCGCCACGCCCGCGCGTACTTCCGGCTCGCGGTGTACCTGCCGGTGATGCTGCCGCCGGTGGTCACGGCGCTGATGTGGAAGTGGTTCTACGACCCGGGTCCGGGCCTGTTCAACTCGGCTTTGACCGCCGTGGGTCTGCCCGGACTGCCATGGCTCGACTCGTCGGCGACGGCGATGCTGTCGCTGGTGTTCGTGTCCACGTGGGCCAACATGGGCAGCACCACGCTGATCTACCTGGCGGCGCTGCAGACCATCCCCGGTGAGCTGTACGAAGCCGCGGAACTCGACGGCGCCGGGATGTGGCGGCGGCTGCGGCACGTGACGTTCCCGCAGACGCGGTTCGTGCTGCTGGTGCTCCTGCTGCTGCAGATCGTCGCGACGATGCAGGTGTTCACCGAACCGTACGTGATGACGGGCGGCGGTCCGGACGATTCGACGGTGACCGTGCTGCTCCTGCTCTACCGCTACGCCTTCGTCTACAACGACTTCGGCTCGGCCAGCGCCATGAGCCTGCTGCTGTTCGTCGCGCTGGGTGTGTTCTCGGCGATGTACGTGCGCCTGACGCGGCGCGTCGAGGATTAGGAGGGGTGGATGACGATCAGCTTGCCGCGCAGGGAAAAGCGCGCGACCCAGCCGGCCGGGCGCACGCTCGTCTCGCCGTCGCAGCTGCGCACACCCGGCGGGAAGACCGTGTACGTCGTGGTGTTCGCGGGCACGTTCGTGCTGTTCACGCTGGCCTTCCTGTTCCCGCTGTACTGGGCCGTGACCGGCGCGATGAAGTCGCCGGCCGAGCTCGCGCAGACGCCCGCGACGATCGTGCCGCACGAGTGGCACCCCGAGTCGTTCACCGAGGCGTGGGACCAGATGGACCTCGGGAAGTACTTCCTCAACACCGTGCTCGTCGCGGGTGGGGCGTGGCTGGTCCAGCTCGCCGTCGACGTGCCGGCCGCGTTCGCACTGTCGAAGCTGCGGCCGAAGTTCGGCAACGTCGTGCTGGGGCTGATGCTCGTCACGCTCATGCTGCCGGCCGCGGCGCTGCTGGTGCCGACGTACGTGACGGTCACGGATCTGCCGCTGCTGCACCTCAACCTCATCAACTCCCCCACCGCGATCTGGCTGCCCGCGGCGGCCAACGCGTTCAACATCTACCTGCTCAAACGGTTCTTCGACCAGATCCCGGACGAGCTCATCGAAGCCGCGCGGCTCGACGGTGCCGGACCGGTCCGGACGTTGTGGACGATCATCCTGCCCATCTCGCGGCCGATCCTCGCCGTGGTCTCGATCCTCACCGTGGTGGCCGCGTGGAAGGACTTCATCTGGCCGCTGCTGGTGTTCCCCGACACGGGCAAGCAGACGCTGAGCGTGATGCTGCAGCGGGTGGCCATCGACATGCCGCTCAACCTGCTCGTGGCCGGGATGGTGCTGGCGAGTGTGCCGATGATCGTGTTGTTCCTCGTGTTCCAGCGCCAGATCCTCGCCGGGCTGACGGCGGGTTCCGTCAAGGGTTGACCATCCACAAGGGAGGTTTCGTGACCGACTCGTCCTGGTGGCGCAGCGCGGCCATCTACCAGGTCTACATCCGCAGCTTCGCCGACGGGAACGGCGACGGCATCGGCGATCTCGCCGGCGTCCGGTCCCGGTTGGACCACCTCGCCGACCTGGGGATCGACGCCATCTGGTTCACCCCGTGGTACCCGTCGCCGATGGACGACGGCGGTTACGACGTGGCCGACTTCCGCGACGTCGAACCGCTCTTCGGCACGCTCGCCGAGGCCGAGGCGCTCATCGCCGAGGCGCACGAGCGGGGCATCCGCGTGCTCATCGACATCGTGCCGAACCACTGCTCCGACGAGCACCGCTGGTTCCAGGCGGCGCTGGCGGCCGGGCCGGGATCCGGTGAACGCCAACGGTTCTGGTTCCGCCCCGGCCGGGGTGTCGACGGTGCCGAGCCGCCGAACAACTGGCAGTCCCGCTTCGGCGGTCCCGCGTGGACCCGCGTGCCCGACGGCGAGTGGTACCTGCACCTCTACAGCTCCCGGCAGCCGGACTTCAACTGGGACAACGCCGACATCCGCGCCGAGTTCGAGGACGTGCTGCGGTTCTGGTTCGACCGCGGCGTCGACGGGTTCCGCATCGACGTCGCCGACGGCCTCGTGAAGGACCCGGCGCTGCCCGACGTCGCCGACGGGGACGAGACGCCGTTCTCCGATCAGGAAGGCCTGCACGAGATCTACCGGTCGTGGCGCAAGATCGCCGATTCCTACGCGGGCGAACGCGTGCTCGTCGGTGAGATGTGGCTGCCGGACATGTCGCGGGCCGCGCGGTACCTGCGCCGCGACGAGCTGCATTCGGCGTTCAACTTCGACTTCCTGGTGTGCCCGTGGGACGTCTCACGCTTGCGCGACGTCATCACGCGCACGCTGCGCGCCCACGACGACGTCGGCGCGCCGGCCGCGTGGGTGCTGTCCAACCACGACGTCACCCGGCACGTCACGCGCTACGGCCGCGCCGGGAACACGGGTTTCTCCTTCGCCGACCGGCTGCACGGTACGCCGGTCTCGCTGGACCTCGGCACCCGCCGAGCCCGCGCGGCGGCGTTGCTGACGCTCTCGTTGCCGGGCGGGGTCTACGTGTACCAGGGCGAAGAACTCGGCTTGTGGGAGGTCGAGGACCTGCCGTCCGCGCTGCGGCAGGACCCGGTGTGGGCGCGCACGGCCGGCGCCGACCCCGGGCGGGACGGGTGCCGGGTGCCGCTGCCGTGGTCGGGTACCACCGCACCGTTCGGCTTCGGGACGGGCACCCCGTGGCTGCCGCAACCCGCTTCGTGGGCCGCGTTCACGGCTTCGGCGGAGGCGGCGGACCCGGCGTCGATGCTTTCGCTGTACCGGCGGGGACTGCGGCTGCGCGCTTCACTGGGCTCGGCCTCCCTGTCGTGGGTCGACGCCGGCCCGGACGTGCTGGCGTTCACCCGCGACCCGGGGTTCGTGTTCGCCCTGAACTTCTCGGCGGACGCGGTTGCGCTGCCGCCGCACTCCGGGGTGCTGCTCGCGAGCGGTCCCCTCGAGAACGGCCTGCTGCCCACGGACACGGCGGTGTGGCTGCGCCGTTAGGGAGTCACCCGGCCCTGTCCCGGCGGTTCGGTCCGCCGGGGCAGGGCTTCTTCCCGTTATGCGGCTTTGGTGCGGTTCCTGCTGTTATCGTCGCGGTCTGGGCCACCGAGGGGAGCGACCGATGCGCAACAGCGAACTCGCGAAGCTGGACGGACTCGTCGGAGAGTGGACGACGACGCTGTCCGACGCCTGGTTCCTCGAACCGGCCGGCGTCGAAGTGCCCGGGAGCACCACGGTCGAACGGCTCGGCGAGTCGCTGCTGGTGATGCGGACCGAGCTGCACGACGGCGCCGAGCACTCCACCGTGACCTTCGTGATCGGCCGCAGCGACGCGAACGACGCGTACGTGGTGCTGTACGAGGACCAGCGGGGCGTGTGCCGGACGTTCGGGATGACCTTCGACGGCCGGCGCTGGCTCATGCTGCGCGAGGACCCGGACTTCCACCAGCGGTTCGTCGCCGACGTCGAGGCGGACCGGATCCGCGGGCGGTGGGAGATGTCCGAAGACCAGGGGAAGTCCTGGCGCAAGGACTTCGACCTGACCTTCGTGCGCGCCTAAGCCGTCAGCTTGAGGATGTCGATCCCGCGCGTGTTGTCGGCGACGTAGGCGTACCCGTCGTGCCAGTACGGGGCCCACGAGGCCGCGTCGGCAGGGCGGTAGTACGCGATCTGGCGCGGGTTGGTCGGGTCGCTGACGTCGAGGAACCGCGTGCCCTGCGAGTAGAACGACTGGACCAGCACGTCGCCGCGGACGTCGAAGTAGTGGGCCGAGCAGTCGTCCGAGGCGGGGTCGCTGCCTTCCTGGCCGGCGACGCTCCAGGTGCCGACGCTCCGCAGCCGGAACGGCTCCGAGGCGGTCGAGCGCCAGCCTTCGCCCTGGTAGGAACCCTGCAACGACGAGATGGTGAGCACGCCGTCGCCGGCGCAGCCGTCGAGGAAGCTCTCCTCGGTGGCGTAGACGATGTCGTGGCCGCGCCAGGCGCCGGCGTCGCGGGAGCTCGCCGGGTGGAAGCTGTTGTGCAGGAACTTCGAGGGCGCCGCGGTCTCGTCGACACCACCGCCGGCGTACGGGATCGGCTCGAGCGCCGTCGCGCGGTGGACGCCGCCGGTCAGGGGATCGTGGTGCAGACCACTGGTCCAGTAGCCGCGGATGCCACCGCGGCCGGACACCCAGGCGACGCCGGCGGAGTCGACCTGGACGTCGTGCACGTAGTCGGTCTTGCCGTCGTTGCGCGCCAGCTCGATGGGGTCCGGGTGGACCTTCGGGTGCCGCGGATCGCGCACGTCGGTGACCCAGATCGGGCGGCCGCCCCAGTCGGCGGGCTGGTCGTCGGCCTTCGCGGGACCGCCGGTCCACAGGTAGCGGCAACCGTCGACGCAGCTGGTGGTGTGGCCCGCCGGCACCTGCACGTAGCTCAGGATGGCCGGCTTCTCCGGACGGGACACGTCGACGACGTAGATGCCGGACTCACCGGTGTGCGTGTTGCCCTCGAACGCGCGCGGGTCGCGCGAGAGGAAGACCAGCTTGCGCTGCGCGTCGACCTCGGTGTCCTCGGTCTCCCACAGGCCGGGCAGGCTGAGTTCGCCGATCGCCTTGGGCGCGGCGGGGTTCTTCGTGAGGTCGTAGACCTTCAGGCCGAACTCACCGGACACGACCATCACGTCGCGGTGGCCGTACTGCAGGAAGTTGGCCGAGATGGCGCCCGCCGCGTCGGGCAAGTTGCCGACGGCGCGCACGCCCTTGACCGCGCCGGGGTCACCGGCGGTGTGTTTCGCCTGTGCGGCGGGCTTGTCGTCCTCGCCGCACGCGGCGGCGGGCAGCCCGGTCGCGACGAGTGTCGCGGCGACGGTGGTGACGGCGAGGCATGATCGAACCCACCAACGGCGCACACGAACCTCCCAGAACGCCCAGCGTGACGGTCCGACCATAGGACGGTGACCAACCGGACACAAGCGCCTTTAGTAGCTATCCAACTGGTAATAAGACACCCATGCGCTCGCGTCTGGCTGTCCTGCTCGCCACCCTGGCCCTGCTCGCCGGGTGCTCGTCCGCCGAACCGCCACCGCCGGGTGTCGTGACGGTCGGGCTGCAGGAGCCGGGCACGCTGCTGCCCGCCGACGTCGACGACCAGGCCGGCCGGCTCGTCACGGGCGCGCTGTGGGAACCGCTCGCCGACTACGACCCGGCGAGCGGGAAGCAGACGCCGCGCGCCGCCGCGTCGATCACCAGCGGTGACCGCGTGACGTGGACCGTGCGCCTGCGACCGGGCCGCAAGTTCCACGACGGCACCGCCGTCACGGCGGCGTCCTATGTGGATACTTGGCGGGCGATCGCCCGCGAGAACTGGGCCGCCACCCCCGTGTTGACGAAGTCGTTGCGCGCCAAGGAGATCACGGCGGTGGACGCGTCGACGATCAAGATCGTGCTCGACCGGCCCAGCAGCCAGGTCCCGGCGTGGCTCTCGGCCCCGGGGCTCGTGCCGCTGCCCGCGTCGGTGCTCGCTTCGCGCGACTGGAACGCCTTCGCCCGCCACCCCGTCGGTGACGGCCCGTTCCGCCTCGCCGACGGCTGGCAGCCCGGCACCGGCGGCAAGCTCCTGCGCGTCACCCCGGCCGAGGGCAAGGCCGAAGAGCTCGACCTGCGCGTCGGCGATCCGGCCGAGCAGTACGACGCCGTGCGCGACGGCTCGCTCGACCTCGTCACCTCCGTCGCGGGCGATCGCCACGAAGCCATGCACACCGACTTCGGCGACCGGCACACGACGTGGCCGCTGCCGGAAGCCGGGTACCTCGTGTTCCCGAGCGCCGATCCGCGCTTCGCCGACGCGACCGTCCGGCACGCCTTCGCCCTCGCCGTCGACCGCGGCGCGCTCGAAGCGGGGCCGCTCGCGCACCAGGTCGATCCGGCCCGCGCGCTGCTCCCGCCCGCCGACGCGCCGGGCGAGCGCACCGGCACGTGCCGTCCGTGCACCTTCGACGCGGCGGCGGCGAAATCACTGCTCGGCCAGTCCGGCTTCACCGGCCCGACGACGATCTACTACGACCCCGGCGCCGGCGTCTGGACTCGGCCGCTGGCCGCCGGCGCGAGCAGCGCCCTCGGGGTGCCGGTCACCGCCGTCCCGCGCCCGCCCGACGGACCCGCCGGTCCCTCCACTGTGGACCTGAAGCTGGCGACCGCGAGCCCGGCCGACCTGCTGACCGCGCTCGCTTCGGCTGCCGGCTACACCGACGACGGCTTCCGCCAGGACCTGACCGCCGCGGAGTCCGCCGCCACACCGGCCGAGGCCGCGCAGCTCTACCGCGTGGCGGAGAACCAGCTGCTGCGCGACCTGCCCGTGGCTCCACTGTGGACGGGACACGGGCACGCGGTGTGGGCACCGCGGGTGCACGGCGTGACGGCGGCACCGTTCTCCGGGATCGCGCTCGCCGCGATCTCCGGCTGAGGCGCTCAGGCGTTCGGGTCGAGCCCGACTCCGGCCGGCTTCGCCGTGGCGAGGGTGCCGTTGAACCGGTCGTCGGTGAGCTTGAAGGTCGCGTCGCCGAAGTCGGCGGACGTGAGCTTGTCGCGGATGCCGGACGGGTAGTTGTCCCAGCCGACCAGCCCCTTGACCTGCCAGGCGCCTTCGTCGTTCTCCGGCGGCTCGTCGCCGTTGCCGGGCTTGGGGAACCGGAAGTCGTGCGTCGAGCCGCCGTCCTTGTGGTACACGGCCTTCGGGTGGCTGTCCTGGAACGGCACTTCGGACGCAGCCTTCGTCTCGTAGCCCTGGTGCTGCGACACGGACACGAACTTGACCTGGTCGTCCTGCACCCACACGACGATGTGCTCCCAGTCGTGCTTGTGCCCGGCCGACACCGGGCCGTCGGACACCTGGTCCTTCTCGAAGTAGTACCCGTAGAGGTAGGCGCACCAGCCGTTGTTGCACTTGGCGCGCGAGTAGACGTTGGTGTTGTCCAGATCGGACTTGTCGTGGCAGTTGCCGTTCACGGCACCGCCGAGGTCGAGGCCCGGGTTGAGCGTGCCGTCCGGGCCGATGGCCGGGGTGTTGTAACAACCGTCCTTGTCGAAGTCCAGTGCGGGCTGGAACTTGGCGTCGGCGCCGGGTGCACTGGCCGGCAGTGCCGAGGGCGGGTCGGCCCACGCCGTCGCCGGAGCGACGACCGCGGTGGCGAGCCCGGCTGCCGCCAGCGGTGCGACGACCATCCTGCGCAACGAGGTTCGGTGGTGCTTCACGGATTTCACGTCAGCGACTCCCTTCTCGTGATCGCCCGCCCAGGGTGCTCCCGGTGATCAAGGCGCCGCAATGCGGATCAGGACGTCGTTACGCACCAAGCCGATCTCTGCCCGAACGGACATTCCCCGCGGTACGCGAAGGTCAGCCTCTCCCGATGAACGGCATGGTGGTGGCGGTGATCGTCAGGAACTGGACGTTGGCGTCCAGCGGCAGGGAAGCCATGTACAGCACCGCGTCGGCCACGTGCCCGACGTCGAAGGTGGGCTCGGCGGCGATGCGGCCGTCGGCCTGGGGGATGCCCGCGGACATGCGCTCGGTCATCTCCGTGGCGGCGTTGCCGATGTCGATCTGTCCACACGCGACGTTCCAGGCGCGGCCGTCGAGGGAGATCGACTTGGTGAGGCCGGTGACGGCGTGTTTGGTGGCGGTGTAGGCAACGCTCGCGGGGCGCGGGGCGTGCGCGGAGATCGAACCGTTGTTGATGATCCGCCCGCCCCTCGGGTCCTGGTCCTTCATCAGCTGAACGGCCTGCTGCGCGCACAGGAACATGCCGGTCAGGTTGGTGTCGACCACCTGCCGCCAGCGCTGCACCGACAGGTCCGCGACGGTCCCGCCCGCGGACATCCCCGCGTTGTTCACCAGCAGGTCGAGCCGGCCCCACCGGTCGCGCACGGCGGCGAACAGCGCCGCGACGGATTCGGGCGAGGCGACGTCGGTCGGGACCACGAGCGCGTCCGGCGACTCGCCCGCCGTGTCCACGAGCGCGTTCTCGCGCCGCCCGGCCAGAGCGACGCGGTAGCCGGCGTCGAGCAGCGCCCGCGTGATCCGCCGGCCGATGCCGGACCCCGCCCCGGTGACCACCGCGGTCTTCGCACTCATCCCCAACGTCCTCCTCGTCCGTCACCGCAACTTGCCACACCATCCGGGCCACCACAATCCGCGTCGTGGACGCGGCGCGCGCCCAGGGGCAGACTCGGTGAAATGGGACCACGAGACACTCTGCTCGCCGGGCTGGCGCGGCAGCTCGGCCACCCCAGCGGGATCGCCGGCCGGGCCGTCGGCCGGATCCTCAACCGGCGCAACCGCGGCACCGTGACGGCGGCCGTCGAGGCGCTCGAGCTGCAACCCGGGGAGACCGCGCTCGACATCGGCTTCGGCGGCGGCCTTGGCCTCGACCTGCTGCTGCGCGCCGCGGCGGGCGGCACGGTGCACGGCGTCGACGTCTCCGACACGATGATCGCGAAGGCCCGCGCGGCGTTCCCGCAGAACATCGCGGCCGGGCGCCTCCGCCTGCACCGCGGCAGCATGTCCGCGCTGCCGCTGGAAGACGCGTCGATGGCCGCGGTCATCACGGTCAACACGGTGTACTTCGTGGCCGACCTCGACGGCGCGTTCGCCGAAGTCACCCGGGTGCTCGCCCCCGGCGGCCGTTTCGTGCTCGGCATCGGCGACCCCGACGCGATGGCCGCCACGCAGGTCACCGACCACGGCTTCCACCTGCGCCCGGTCGCGGAGATCGAAACGGCGCTCGGCGAGGCCGGGCTGATCCTGCGCCGCCACGAACGCGTCGGGGAGGGCACCCGTGCCGCGCACCTGCTGGTCGCGAACAGGTGAGCCCGGCGGCCCGAGCGCGGGCCGCCGGGCTCAGCCGGTCCGGGCGAACGGTTACCGCTGCGGCACGCCCAGCGCCGCGAGTGCCGGGCCCGCCATGATCACGCCCGCGCCCGTCACGGGGTCGTAGCCCGGCGCGCCCAGGTCGAGCGCGCTCGACACGAGGGCCGAGCGGATCTCCGCGGGCGTCGCGGAAGGCTTGCCCTGCAGCAGCAGTGCCGCGATGGCCGCCGCGTGCGGGGCGGCCGCCGAGGTGCCGTAGAAGGGCTGGAAGCCGGCCACGGAGGTGGCGACACCATCGGCCGCGGTGAGGTCCGGCTTGGCGCGGGTGGCGCCGCCCGTCGAGGAGACGTTGCCGGGGGTGATCGCGGTGCCGTCGGGGTTGTAGAACAGGTGGCGCAGGCCGTCGGAGGTGAAGCGCTCCCACTTGCTCGCCGAGCTGAACTGGCCCGGGTACGGACCGGCCGGGTTCGCCGGGTCACCCGTTTCGAGCGGGCGGCCGAACGCCGTCGCCGCCGGGGCCGCCGCCACGCTGAACGCCGCGGCCGCCGCCGAGTGACCCGAGGTCACGCCCGCCGAGCTGAACGCCTTGAGCGAGCCCTGCGCCACGAACCGGCCGCGGATCACGTTGAGCGCGAGGAACCGGTCGGCACCGCTGTACTTGACCACCGCGACGCGGTAGCCCGAGCCCGTGGTGGGCACCGACGCGATCTCGTACGGGTTCTGCGAGCCGGTCTGCGGGTTGTCGCTCGAGGACACGACGCTGCCGGCCGAGTTGAGCACGTACAGGTCGTAGTCGTTGCCCGACTTGCCCCACGGGTCCGACCAGAACAGCGTCACCGGCTTGCCGAGCGAACCCGCCGAGAGCGGGTCGGTCGTCTGGACGGCGGAGCCGGCGTCGAAGTCGTGCGCGGCGCCGCTGATGCCCGGCAGCGTGGTGCCGGACGAGCGGAAGTCGCCCTCGTAGTAGCCGCTGGTGCCGTCGGTGAGGTTGCCCGAGTTGCCGGCTGAGGAGAAGTAGAGCGCGCCGGCCGCGGTGACGTCGTTGACGGCCTGCGCGACCTGCGTGTCCTGGAACGGCGACTCGTCGAAGTAGGCGACGTCGTCGACGATCACCGTGCACTTGCCGGTGGTGCGCAGCGCGCGGATGTTGGCGGCGAAGCTCGCTTCGCTGGTGAACGCCGTCGCGAAGCCGAGCGTGGCGCCGGGGGCGAGGTCGTGGACGATCTCGAGCATCGCGGTGCCCTCGTCGCCGCTGCCGCGCTGGCCCGGGAGCACGTCGACGGCGGGCAGCTCACCCGCGGACTGCGACTTCCCCAGCGAGTTCACGCCGTCGGACAGCACGCAGACCTTCACACCGGTGCCGGTGACGCCGTACTGCGTGCGGGCGGTGTCGGCGCCGTGCGCCTTGTCCCCTTCGGACACCTGCGTCGCGGCGACGGCCTTCGCGGCGAGCGCGGCTCGCGGGTCCTGCTCGCGCCACGTCGTGGCCTGCGCGGCGGGCTGCACGCTGGTGACGTCCGCGCGCGCCGCGATCCGGTCCACGGCGGCCAGCGGCAGGTCAGCCCGCACGGCGCCGTCCGGCGATGCGTAGCGGACGGTGCCGCCCGCCGCGCGCACGGCCCGCGCCACGCTCTGGCCACCCTGGATGTCGACGGACACCACGCCGGCCTTCGTCACGGCCAGCCCGGTGCGGTAGCCGGGCAGCAGGGCCGCGAGCGCCCGGTCCGCGCGCAGCCGCTTCTCGATCACGAGCTGACCGGCCTGCTTGCGCTCGGCGGGGGTCAGCGACTGCTTGATGCTCTGCAGCGCGCCGATCCCGGCCTCGGTGCGCTGCGCCGCCGCGTCGGCCGCGGACGGCTGCGCGCTCGCCACCCCCGCGCCGAGCAGCGCCATTCCCGCCACCAGCGCCGCCGACTTCGTGGCGACCCGGCTGAATCTCCCCATCGGTTCTCTCCCTGCCTCGGCCGCCCCGCCGGCGGTAGCCAGGAGAATGGAGGAGTGATCGACTGCTGGGTACCGACAAAAGTTTGAATCGTCCCCCGTGTCCACTCCGTGGACAGCCGACGAGCCCTAGGGGGTCCGAAACTCCCGCGCCGCGGCCACCCAGGGTGCCGCCGGCCTGACCCGAGCCGGCTGCACACGACGGCGCCGGACCGTCCGCAGTGGACGATCCGGCGCGCGGGAAGCCGAAGCCTCAGAAGTTGATCATGTGGCCGGCCAGGCCGTGGATCGCTTCCTTCACCGCTTCGCCCAGCGTCGGGTGGGCGTGGACGTTGCGGGCGACCTCGTGCACCGTCAGGTCCCACTGCTGGGCCAGCGTCAGCTCGGGCAGCAGCTCCGTGACGTCCGGGCCGATCAGGTGGGCGCCGAGCAGCTCGCCGTACTTGGCGTCGCTGAGGATCTTGACGAAGCCGCCGGCGTCGCCGAGGCCCTGGGCCTTGCCGTTGGCCGTGAAGGGGAACTTCGCGACCTGCACGTCGTAGCCCTTGGCGCGGGCCTGCTCCTCCGTCCAGCCGAAGCTGGCGATCTGGGGCTGGCAGTAGGTCGCGCGCGGGATCATCACGAAGTCGAGCTCCATGGTCTCCGCGCCGGCGATCGTCTCGGCCGCGACGACACCCATGGACTCCGACGCGTGGGCCAGCATGAGCTTCGCCGTCACGTCGCCGATCGCGAACAGGTGCGGCACGTTCGTGCGGCCCCGGCCGTCGACGGCGATCGCGCCGCGCTCGGTGAGCTCGACGCCGGTGTTCTCCAGACCGTAGCCCGCCACGTTGGGCTGGAAGCCGATGGCCTGCAGGACCTTGTCGGCCTCGAGCACGTCCTGCTTGCCGTCCTTGGACACCGTGACGCGGACCTTCGGGCCGGTGTCGTCGATGGCCTCGACCTTCGTGCCCGTCAGGACCTTGATGCCGAGCTTGCGGTAGCGCTTGGCCAGCTCCGCCGAAACCTCGGCGTCCTCGAGCGGCACCATGCGGTCGAGGAACTCGACGATGGTCACGTCCACGCCGTAGTTGCGCAGCACGTACGCGAACTCCACGCCGATCGCGCCGGCGCCCGCGATGACGATGCTGCCCGGCACCTCGCTCTCGAGGATCTGCTGCTCGAAGCTGACCACGCGCTCGCTGCGCCGAGTGCCCGGCAGCAGCTTCGCGGTCGCGCCGGTGGCGATGATGCAGTTCTCGAACGTGATCCGCTCGCCGTTGACCTCGAGCGTGTGCGGGTCGACGAACGTGCCGTGGCCGTCGTACTCCGTGATCTTGTTCTTCTTCATCAGGAAGTGCACGCCCTTGACGCGGCCGTCCGCGACCTTCCGGCTGCGCTCGTAGGCGGCCGAGTAGTCGAAGCGGATCTCACCGTCGGAGGAGATGCCGTAGGTCTTGGCCTCTTCCTTGACGGTGTGGGCCAGCTCGGCGTTGCGCAGCAGCGCCTTCGACGGGATGCAGCCGACGTTGAGGCACACCCCGCCCCAGTACTTCTCCTCGACGACCGCCGCGCTCAGCCCGAGCTGGGTGGCGCGGATCGCGGCCACGTAACCGCCGACACCGGCCCCCAGGACCACGACGTCATAGTGTGCGCTCATACCGTCCAAATTACCCCGAACCACCGGGCCGGGCGGGGTGACGGTCCTCGCCTCACGGACGGTCAGCGGGAGGCTCTTCGCCGCGCACACCGGCCAGCAGATCGGTCACCGCGCGCATGATCCGGGCCGTCGCTTCTTCGAGCACTTCCCGCGTCGGCGCGACGTCGCGCAGGTCCGACAGGTCCACCGGCGGGCCGGCGACGAGCTCGACGGTCTTGCGCGGGATCCCGTGCGGGAACCAGGCTCCGGCGGGCAGCAGGTGGTGGGTGCCCCAGTTCGCGACGGGCACCACCGGCACACCCGTTTCGAGCGCGATGCGCGCCACCCCGGTCTTGCCCTTCATCGGCCAGCCGTCGGGATCGGAGGAGAACGTGGCCTCCGGGAAGATCGTCACGCACTCACCCGAGGCCACGGCTTTCACGGCGTCGCGGTAGGCACCGGAAGCCGTGGGCGCGCCGCGGTAGACGGGGATGTGCTTGCCGGAGCGCATCACGGAGCCGACCACCGGCAGGTCCCACAGGCTCGACTTCGCGAGGTAACGCGGCACCCGGCCCGCGGCGAGGCAGAACGCGGTGAGCGTGGTCGGGTCGGCGAACGACAGGTGGTTCGACGCGACGAGCACCCCGCCCGCGGCCGGGAGGTGCCGCGAGCCGCGCACGCGGAAGCGGCTGAACAGCACCAGGAACTGCCAGACCACCTCGATCGCGAGGCTGTACCAGGCACCACGGCCGGCGCGGGCGAAGCGCCGGCCGTAGGCCTGCATCTGGCGAAAGGTGAGCAGCTCCCCCTCGGGCGACACCGCGTCGAGGGGGGTCCAGCGGTCGCGCGTCCGGTTTCGCAGGGCCATGAGCGTCATTCGTAGCCGATCACGGCCCGGCTCGGTGCGCCCGGGCGCCGGACGCGGCGCGGATCACACCCGCTCGAGCACCACCACGGGGATCTCGCGGTCGGTCTTCTTCGCGTACTCGTCGTAGTCCGGCCACACCTCGGCCAGCTTCGCCCACAGCTTCGCGCGCTCGGCGCCCTCGGCGGTGCGGGCGCGGGCGGTGAACTTGTCGGCCTTCACCTGCACGCCGACCTCGGGCTCGGCCTGCAGGTTGAGGTACCACCCCGGGTGCTTCGGGGCGCCGCCCTTGGACGCGACGATCACCGGGTTGCCGTCCACCTCCTGGTAGATCAGCGCGAACTTGCGGTCCTCGCCGCTCTTGCGGCCCTTGGTGGTGAGGACCAGTGTCGGCACACCCGGCTTCCACTCGTGGCCGACCTCGCCGTCGGTCTCCTCGTAGCGGCGGACGTGCTCGTCACCGTAAAGCATCCGTGCTCCCTTTCGGTTCGTTCGTGGTGCCGTGGTCCCGTCCCACCCTGCCGCGAACCGGTCGGTCGTGCTGATCAGCTCGTGCAGCGTGCGGGGCTCGTCGAACGCGTGCCCCGCGTCGGGGATCAGCTTCAGCTCCGCCCCGGGCAGCACCTGTGCGAGCTCCCACGCGGTGGTGGCGGGGGTGACCACGTCATACCTTCCCTGGACGAGAACGCACGGGACGCCCGTGAGCTTCCCGGCCTCGCGGATCAGCTGGTCCTCGGCCAGCCAGCCGCCGTGGCGGAAGTAGTGGTTCTCGATCCGCGCGATCGCGAGCGCGAACTCCGGTTCGGCGAAGGCCGACACGACCTCCTCCTGCGGCGTGAACTTCACCGTCTCGCCCTCCCAGCGACTCCACGCGACGGCCGCCGGGCCGTGCACTTCGGGATCCGGGTGGTGCAGCAGCTCGTGGTAGACCTCCAGCAGGTTCTCGCTGCGCCGCGGGTACGGCACGGGCGCGAGGAACCGCGACCACGCCTCGGGGAACAGGCATCCGGCGCCGCCGCCGAAGAGCCAGTTGATCTCCTTGACGCGCAACGTCGCCACGCCGCGCAGCACCAGTTCGCTCACGCGGTGCGGGTGGTTCTCGGCGTAGGCGAGGGCGAGCACGCTGCCCCAGGACCCCCCGAACAGCTGCCAGCGGCCGATGCCGCGGTCTTCGCGCAGCCGCTCCAGGTCGGCGACGAGGTGCCAGGTCGTGTTCACCGACAGGTCGGCCTCGGGCGTGCTGCAGTGCGGGGTGCTGCGCCCGCAGCCGCGCTGGTCGAACAGCACGATCCGGTAGCGCTCGGGGTCGAACAGGCGCCGGTGTCTGGCGGAACTTCCGCCGCCAGGACCACCGTGCAGGAACGCCACGGGTTTGCCCGCGGGGTTCCCGCATTCCTCCCAGTAGATTACGTTCCCATCGCCGACCGGCAGCATCCCGTGGTCGTAGGGTTCGATTTCCGGGTACAGACCGAGCATGGGGCCACTATGCCCGAGGAACCACCGTGGAGGAGCGATGAAGGCCGGGCCGCACGTGACGCTGGCAGACGTGGCAAGCAGCGCGGATGTGTCACTCGCGACGGCTTCGCGGGTGCTCAACGGCACCGCGTCGGTGCGCATGGATCTGCGCGATCGCGTGCTGACGGCCGCCGCCGAGCTCGCGTATGCACCGAACGCGCACGCGCAAGCACTCGCCGGAGGGACACATCGGACAGTCGGGGTGATCTGCCACGACGTGTCCGACCCGTACTTCTCGACGATCGCCGCGGGAGTGATGAAGGTCGCGAACGCGGGCGGTCTGCTCGTGATGCTCGCCGACACGTTCCGCAACCCCGACCGGGAAGTGGCGTACGTCTCGGCGCTGCGGGCCCAGCGGGCGTCGGCGATCGTGCTGATCGGGTCGTCGTTCGAAGATCGCGGGTGGGAACGCGCGATGGCGGCCGAGCTCGACCCGTACCGGCGCGGCGGCGGCCAGGTGGCGGCCGTGAGCCGGCACCGCGGGCTCAAAGTGGACACCGTGCAGCCGGACAACCGCGGCGGCGCGGCCGCGCTCGCCAGGGAACTGGTGGCCTTGGGGCACCGGCGCTTCGCGGTGCTGGCCGGTCCGGCCCACCTCACCACGGTGTGCGACCGCCTCGACGGCTTCGCCGGGGAACTCGCCGCCCACGGCGTCACGCTGGCCGGCGAGGACGTGCTGGAGACGGCGTTCTGCCGCGAAGGTGGCTACGACGCGGCGAAGCGGCTGCTCGACCGCCCGAAGCGGAAGCGGCCGACCTGTGTGTTCGCCGTCACGGACGTGATGGCGATGGGCGCGCTCGCCGCGCTGCGCGAAGCCGGGGTCTCGGTGCCGCAGGAGATGTCCGTCGCGGGGTTCGACGACATCCCCGTGGTGCGCGACCTCACGCCGGCGCTGACGACCGTCGCCCTGCCCCTGGAACAGCTCGGCGAACGCGCCATGGACCTGGCGCTCAAGGGCTCCGGTGCGCGGGCGCGCACGATCCGGCTGGGCGCGGAGGTGGTGCTGCGTGAGACGACCGCGCGGCCACGCCGCTGAGGCGTCCACTGTGGACGAGAACGGCACTTCGCGGGTTTCCCCGTCAGCCCGCTGTCACCCGGTTGGTTAGGCTGCCCGCGTGGCCAAGGTGCTGGTGGTGGAGGACGACGCGACGATCGGCGGTGTGCTGGAGTCGTCGCTGACCCGCCACGGCCACGACGTCCGCTGGTGCCGCGACGGGCGCAGCGCGCTGTACGAGCACAACGCCGAGCTCGTGCTGCTCGACCTGGGCCTGCCCGATCTCGACGGGGTCGACGTGTGCCGCCGGCTGCGCACGAGCATGCCGGGCGCCGTCGTGGTGATCCTCACCGCGCGGGCCGACGAGATGGACGTGGTCGTGGGCCTCGACGCGGGCGCCGACGACTACCTGACCAAGCCGATCCGCCTCGGCGAGCTGCTCGCGCGGGTGCGGGCCCACCTGCGCCGCGGCGCGCCGGCGAACCCCGCCGCACCCGTGACCACCGTCGGCTCGCTCGTGGTCGACGCCGCGGGCCGGCGCGCCGTCGTCGGCGGCCGGGAGGTGGACCTGCGGGCGCGGGAGTTCGACCTGCTGGCCCGCCTCGCCGAGCAGCCCGGCGCCGCCGTGAGCCGCGAGACGCTGATGGCCGACGTGTGGGACGCCCACGGGCACGGCTCCACGAAGACGCTCGACGTGCACATCGCGGCCCTGCGGCGCAAGCTCGCGGCCGCCGCGCCGGCCCCCGAGGACGTGCCGCGCATCGCGACCCTGCGCGGCCACGGGTACCGGCTGGAAGAGGACTGACCGTGCGCCGCCGGATCGTCACGCTGACGGTGCTCGCCGCGGTGGTGGCGACCGCGCTGTTCGGGCTCCCGCTCGCCGTGGCGGCGCTGTGGTACTTCCGCGAGGACACCGGCTCCGATCTCGAACGGGCCGCCGACGCCACGGCGCTGGAAGTGTCCGACGCGCTCGCCGCCGGGCGCGTGCCGGACCAGCCGGTGCAGGGCGCCGCGACCGTCGGGATCTACGACCGGGCCGGGCGCCTGGTGTCCGGCCGGGGCCCGGACACCGCCGACTCCGTGGTGAGCCGCGTGTCCGCGGCGGACGTCGACGTGGCGTCCGGGCCGGTGGACGGCGCGGACGTGCTGGCCGTCCCCGTCATGGACGGCGCCAAGCTCGCGGGTGTGGTCCGCGCGGCGATGCCGCACACCGCGCTGCTGCGCCGCGTCGGGCTGACCTGGCTCGCGATGGCCGGGTTCGGCGTCGCCGCCGTCGCCGCGAGCTGGCTCATCGCGCGGCGCATCGCGGCCCGGCTGGCACAGCCGCTGGAGGCGCTCGCGGCCGCCGCGACCCGGATCGGCGAAGGCGACTTCACGGCCCGCGCGCCCCGGGCGGGCGTCGCCGAGATCGACCAGGTCGGCGCGGCCCTCGACGGGACCGCGCAGCGGATCGGCGACTCGCTCGACCGCGAGCGCGCGTTCTCCGCCGAGGCGTCGCACCAGCTGCGCACGCCGCTGGCCGGGCTGCGGCTGCAGCTGGAGGCCGCGCTGGAGACCCCCGGCGCCGACCCGTACGAGGCGATCCGGGCCGGCATCGGCTCCGCCGACCGGCTCGAGCGCACGATCGAAGATCTGCTCGCGCTGTCCCGCGAACGCCGGGCGCCGCGCGCGGAGCTCGACCTCGACGCCGTGCTCGGCGAGCTGCGCCGCTCCGGTGGCGCCCTGCTCAACGGCCGCGGCCTGCGCGTCGAGGTGCAGGACCCGCCCGCTGCGCGCGCCTCGGTCGCGGCCGTGCGGCAGGTGCTCGCGGTGCTGCTGGACAACGCGACGACCCACGGCCGGGGCCCGGTCACCGTCGTCGCGCGCGACGCGGGCGGCGCGCTCGCGATCGACGTCGCCGACGACGGCCCGGACCTCGGCGACACGGACCCGTTCGCCCGCGCGCGCACCGCGCCGCCCGGGCACGGCATCGGGTTGCGGCTCGCCCGCAGCCTGGCCGAGGCGGAGGGCGGACGGCTGCGGCTGTCGAGCCCGCACCCGCCGACGTTCACCCTGCTCCTGCCCCCGGCCGAAGACCCGGGGACGCCCTCAGCGGAGTGAACAGATCACCGTTTCTCATCACGAAAGTGCAATGAACCACTCAGAATCAGCGCTTTTGCACAACGTTTCCCGGTTTTCGGGGCGCATTTCGATCGATACCGTGACGCGGACTCGAGGTTCGCAGCACAGATCCACACCGCCCCCTACTCGACCGCCTCGACGACGAGGAGCAGCCAGGTGACGTCCACCCCACCCGCCCCGGCCCGCACCGGGCTCGGCACCGCCCTGTGGCGCCGCAAACCGGTCACGGACCTCGTGGCCGAAGCCGGGCACGGCCCGCTCAAGCGCACCCTCGGCCTCGGCCAGCTGACGATGCTGTCGATCGGCGCGACGCTGGGCAGTGGCATCTTCGTCGTCCTCGGCGAAGCGGTGCCGGTGGCCGGGCCCGCCGTGGTGGTGTCGTTCGTGCTCGCCGGGGTCACGGCGCTGTTCTCCGCGCTGTCCTACGCCGAGCTCGCCGGCCTGATCCCGCTGTCGGGCTCCTCGTACTCCTACGCGTACGCCACGCTCGGCGAGCTCGTCGCCTGGGTCTGCGGCTGGTGCCTGGTGCTGGAATACGGCGTTTCCGTCGCGTCGGTGGCCGTCGGCTGGGGCCAGTACGTGAACGAGCTGCTGCGGCTGGCGTTCGGGATCACGCTGCCCGATGCGCTCAGCGCCCCGCCGGGCGACGGCGGGTTCGTCAACCTGCCCGCGATCGTCGTCGTGCTGCTCGCGATGGTCCTGTTGCTGGGCGGGGCGAAGGAGAGCGCGCGGGCCAACGCGGTGATGGTCGTGGTGAAGATCGCGACGCTCGTGCTGTTCTGCGCCATCGCCTTCAGCGCCGTGCGGGCCCAGAACTTCACGCCGTTCCTGCCGCTCGGCCTCGCCGGGATGAGCGCGGGCGGCGCGAAGCTGTTCTTCTCCTACATCGGGTTCGACGCCGCGTCGACCGCCGGAGAGGAGGCACGCGACCCGCAACGCGACCTGCCGCGCGCGATCCTGCTGTCGCTGGGCATCGTCACGGTGCTGTACTGCCTGGTGGCCGTCGCGGCCGTCGGCGCGTTGCCGTGGCAGCAGTTCGACGACCAGCAGGCGGCGCTCTCGCACGTGCTCACGACCGTGCTGGACAGCCCGTTCTGGGCCGGGGCGCTGGCCGTCGGCGCGATCGTGGCGATCTCGAGCGTCGTGCTGACCGTCCTCTACGGACAGACGCGCATCCTGTTCGCCATGTCGCGCGACGGGCTCGTGCCGAAGGCACTGTCCACAGTGCACCCGAAAACCGGGGTGCCGCGCACGAACACCCTGGTGGTGTCCGGGTTCGTCGCCGTGCTCGCGGCGTTCGTGCCGCTCGGCAAGCTCGCCGACGCCACGAGCATCGGCACGCTCTTCGCGTTCGCCCTGGTCAACGTCGCGGTGCTCGTGCTGCGCAAGCGGCGGCCCGGCGACCGGCGGACGTTCCGCGTGCCGTTCTCGCCCGTGACGCCGCTGCTCGGGGTGCTCTGTTGCGGGTACCTGATGTTCAGCCTCGACGGGGCCACCTGGCTCGTGTTCGGCGGCTGGCTGGTGCTCGGGCTGGTGCTGTACTTCGGCTACGGCATCCGGCGCTCGAAGCTGGCGGTGGCGAAGTGATCGTCGCCGTCCACCAGGGGCCGTTCTCGCAGTTGCCCGAAGCCCTCGGCGCCGCCGCCGAGCGCGGCGCTTCGCTCGTGGTGACCGCCGAAATGGGCACCACGGGCTACGCGATCGGGCCGGCGGCGGTCGCCGAGCGCGCCGAACCGGCCGACGGTCCGCGGGCCCGGGAGCTGGGTGCGCTAGCCCGCGAACACGGCGTCGCGCTCGTCTACGGGTACCCCGAACGCGACGGCGACGCCGTGTACAACTCGGCACAACTCCTTTCCGCCCAAGGAGAACGGCTCGCGAACTACCGCAAAACTCACCTGTACGGGGACCTCGACCGCAGCCAGTTCTCCCCCGGCGGCGAACTCGTCGTGCAGGCCGACCTCGACGGTGTGCGCGTGGGCCTGCTGATCTGCTACGACGTGGAGTTCCCCGAGCCCGTGCGCGCGCACGGGCTCGCCGGCACGCAGCTGCTGCTCGTGCCGACGGCGCTGATGCGCCCGTACGAGCGGGTGGCGGACGCACTGGTGCCCATCCGCGCGCACGAGAGCCAGCTCTACGTCGTGTACGCGAACCGCTGCGACGCCGAGGGCGAGCTGACCTACTGCGGCCACTCGACCGTCGCCTCACCCGACGAGACCGTCGCCAAGGCCGGCGACGGGCCTGAACTGATCTTCGCCGAAATCGACTCCGCCGTGCTCACGCGGCCGGCGAACACGTACCTGGCCGACCGCCGGCCCGAGTTGTACCGCTGCCTGACGGAAGGACCCCAGCCATGACCTCCGCCGTCCCGACCGCGATCCCCACGGACGAGCCGGCCGGACGCCCGATCACCATGTTCGGCCCCGACTTCCCGTTCGCCTACGACGACTACCTCACCCACCCCGCCGGCCTCGGCACGGTGCCGACGGAGCACCACGGCACCGAGGTCGCCGTGATCGGCGGCGGGCTCTCCGGGATCGTCACGGCGTACGAGCTGATGAAACTCGGGCTGCGGCCGGTGGTGTACGAGATCGCGGAGCTGGGCGGGCGGCTGCGCACGCACCACTTCCCCGGGCTGCCCGACGACGTCGTCGCCGAAATGGGCGCCATGCGCTTCCCGCCGGCGTCGACCGCGCTGTTCCACTACATCGACGCGATGGGCCTGGAGACCACGCCGTTCCCGAACCCGCTCGCGCCCGCGACGCCGAGCACCGTCGTGGACCTCAAGGGGCACAGCCACTACGCGCGCACGCCCGAAGACCTGCCGGCGGTGTACACCGAGGTCGCGCGGGCGTGGCAGCGCACGCTCGAAGAGCTCGCGGCGTTCACCGAGATGCAGACGGCGATCCGCGACCGCGACGCGAAGACGATCAAGCGGATCTGGAACGAGCTCGTGCCGCGCCTGGACAACCAGACGTTCTACGGGTTCCTGTGCGATTCGCCGGCGTTCGCGTCGTTCCGCCACCGCGAGATCTTCGGCCAGGTCGGCTTCGGCACGGGCGGCTGGGACACCGATTTCCCGAACTCGATCCTGGAGATCCTGCGCGTCGTCTACACCGGCGCGGACGACGAGCACCGCAGCATCACCGGCGGTAGCCGCCGGCTCCCGCTGCGGCTGTGGGAGCACGCACCCGAGCGGCTCGCCCACTGGCCGGCCGGCACGAACCTCGCGGCGCTGCACGAGGACGGCCGCCCGCGCCCCGGCGTCACGCGGCTGCACCGCACGGCACCGAACAACGTGACGGTCACCGACTCCTCGGGCCACATCCGCACCTTCCGCGCCGCGGTGTTCACCGCGCAGAGCTGGCTGCTGCTGTCCAAGATCGAGTGCGACGAAGCGCTGTTCCCCATCGACCACTGGACGGCGATCGAACGCACGCACTACATGGCGTCGTCGAAGGTCTTCGTGCCGGTGGACCGGCCGTTCTGGCTCGACCGCGACCCCGCGACCGGGCGCGACACGATGAGCATGACGCTCACCGACCGCATGCCGCGCGGCACGTACCTGCTGGGCGACGATCCGGACAAGCCGGCCGTGATCTGCCTGTCCTACACGTGGGAAGACGATTCGCTGAAGTGGCTGCCGCTGAGCGTGTCCGAGCGCGTGGAGGTGATGTTGCAGTCGCTGCGCGAGATCTACCCGGGCGTCGACGTGCGGCGCCACCTCGTGGGCGACCCGGTGACCGTGTCGTGGGAGGCGGAACCGCACTTCATGGGCGCGTTCAAGGCGAACCTGCCGGGGCACTACCGCTACCAGCACCGGCTGTTCACGCACTTCGTGCAGGACCGGCTGCCGGTGCGGTTCCGCGGGCTGTTCCTCGCGGGTGACGACGTGTCGTGGACCGCGGGCTGGGCCGAGGGCGCGGTGCAGACGGCGCTCAACGCGGTGTGGGGCGTGCAGCGGCACTTCGGCGGTGCTTCGGACCCGGCGAACCCCGGGCCGGGTGACCTGTTCGACGACCTGGCACCGATCGTGCTGCCCGACTGAGCCGCCCGCCCGGCTGGTCCGGCAGTCAACCCGTACCCGGCGGTAGTCGACCGAACGGGTTCCGCCCGCGACACCTGCCGCGATTAATCAGCCCCGCTGAACCGATCATGCGAAAATATCGCGTATGAGCACCGAGCCGGCGCCCAAGTGGCGGAGACTGGAACCGGACGAGCGCAAGGAGCAGATCTACACCTGCGCCGCGCAGCTGTTCGGCGAAAGGCCGTACTCGGAGGTGTCCACTTCGGACATCGCCGCGGCCGCGGGCGTCGCCCGGGGGCTGATCAACCACTACTTCGGCACGAAACGCGAGCTGTACCTGGAAATCGTGCGCCGCGCGCTCACCGTCCCGCGGCTGGCCGTGGAGATCCTGCCCGACGGTCCGCTCGAGCTGCGCGCGGACGTCGCCATCGACTGGTTCCTCGACATGGTGCGCTCGCAGGAGAAGACGTGGCTCGCCGCGATCGCACCGGAGGGCATCGGCCGCGACCCGGAGGTCGACCGCATCCTCGAGGAGGCCGACCGCGAATCGGCCGACCGCGTGCTGGAAGCCGTGGGGCTCTCCCGCGACAGCGAGCACGGCGAGGAGCTGAACGCGGCGGTGCGCGCGTTCGCCGGCATGGTGAAGGCGGCCGGGCGCGAATGGCTCGTGCGGGGTTCGCTCAACCGCGCCCAGGTGCACACCCTGCTGAGCAAGTCGCTGGTCACGCTCGTCGGTGAGGTCTTCCCGCTCATCCAGAACCCGGGCGACGCTTCCGTGGAATGACGGAACCCCCGGCACCACGAGGGGGGAGGAAAGTGCCGGGGGCCCCGGCCAGGGGCCTTCCGACCCCCGGCTCCTTTCCACGTTACGCCTGGTCGGCGTGGGTTTGGTGTCAGTTTCGACCGGCCTGTCACACGTTCGGCCGCACGAGCGGGGCGGACGGGTCAGCGCGGACGTCCCGGCGGAGCAGCCCGGCTCAGGCGGGCGGCTCGGCGCCGAGTTCCGCCAGCCGGTGTGTCAGCCCGTCCAGGCAGCGTTGCACGGCGTAGTCGTACAGGCGCCCGTACCAGCCCGCCGCGAGGTCCGGGTCGTTGATCAGCGCTTGCATGGCGCGCCCGTGGGCCGCCATGCCGGGCAGGTCGGTGCGGTCGCGGTACTTCGCGTACTCCTCGGTGTTGTCGAGGCGCAGCGCGAGGGTGCCGTCGCGGTCGTCTTCCATCGCGACGAACTGGCAGGCGGTGGCGACCAGCAGGTTGTAGGCCAGCACGCTCTCCTCGCCGAAACCGGCGTCGAGCAGCACGCCGATGCCGCGGTCGACGGTGCGGGCGGCGGCGTCGACCGACGGGCCGAACAGCACCAGCCGGCGGGCCGTGCCGGGGTGGGCGCGCAGGACCGTGCGCAGCTCCGTCAGGAGCTCGGCGAACCAGTCCTGCCACGGCAGGCCGGCGTCGGGCAGCGTCAGGAGACCCACAACGCGGTCGAGCACCGCGGCGACGACCGCGTCCCGGTCGCCGACGTGGTGGTAGATCACCGCCGGGTAGGCGTCGACGGCCGCGGCGAGCTGGCGCAACGTCCAGTTGTCGAGTCCGCGCTCGGCGGTCAGCGCGACGGCCGCGTCGACCACCTTCTCCGCGGTGACGGCCGGCAGCCCCGCGGCCGCGCGCGAGCGAGGACGGTTCCCGGCGCGCGAGGACGAAGAAGGCATGCGATGTACCGTATCCGGATCGTGGCGGCGCGTGCCAGGATCCGGCTGTCTAGGGCAGGATTCAGGGCATGCCCCGTGCCCTGGCCAACGGCCTCGAACTCGAGTACGACACCTTCGGCGACCCGGCGCACCCGCCGCTCGTGCTGGTGATGGGCCTCGGCGCCCAGATGGTGACCTGGGAAACCGGGTTCTGCGAGCTGATCGCGAGCCACGGGTTCCACGTCGTCCGCTTCGACAACCGCGACATCGGCCTGTCGACCTACCTCGACGACCTCGGCGCGCCCGACCTCGCCGGCATCGCGGCCGGCCAGGCGTCGCCGCCGTACCTGCTCTCCGACCTCGCGGACGACACCGTCGGCCTGTTCGACGCGCTCGGGTTCGCGAAGGCGCACGTGGTGGGCGCGTCGATGGGCGGGATGGTCGTGCAGCAGCTCGCGATCGACCACCCCGACCGGCTGCTGAGCCTCACGTCGATCATGTCGACGACCGGCGACCCGACCGTCGGGCACACTTCCCCGGCCGCGCTGGCGGCCCTCACGCGCCCGCCCGCGCCGACGCGCGAGGAGGCGATCGCGCAGAGCGTCGAGGGCTACCGGACCACGGGCTCACCCGGCTACCCGCTGACCGACGAACAGCTGCGCGCGAAGGCGATCCGCGGCTACGACCGCGCCCAGCACCCGGTGGGCACGCTGCGGCAGGGCGCGGCGATCCTCGCGTCGGGTGACCGCACGGAAGCGCTGCGCTCGGTGCGCCTGCCGGCCGTGGTCGTGCACGGCGACTCCGACCCGATGGTCGACGTGAGCGGCGGCAAGGCCACCGCGGCGGCGATCCCCGGCGCCGAGCTCGTGATCCTGCCGGGGATGGGGCACGACCTGCCGGAGCCGCTGTGGCCCCAGATCGTGGCGGCGATCCTGCGGGCGACGGCCCACGGTTAAGAAGGCGTCAACAAAACGGCCGCGGACGTAGGGAAGGCGTCCGGGCCTCTTAGCACCCGGGCGCGGGCGCGCTGGACTGGTGCCATGAGCACCACAACGCCCGTCACCGGCGGCTTCGGCTTCCCCCTCGGCTGCGTGGCCGCGGTGGCCGTCGCGTTCGGCGCGGACGTCGCAGGTGCCACCACGCACCCGCTGTACGCGCTCGTGCCGCTGGCCCTCGTCGTCCTCGCCGCCGCTGCGACCACGACGTCGGCCGCGGCAGCAGGAGTCGCCGCGGTGGCGTGGGGAATCGACGCCGGGTTCGTGTTCGGCCGCGAAGGCCACCTCGTGTTCGACGCCGCCAGCGGCCGCGCCGCCCTCGTGCTCGGCGCGGCACTCGCCGCCGGCGTCCTGGCCCGACTCGTGACCGCGGCGGCGGTCCGCGCCCGCCACCGCGGTCCGCTCATGCCGCACCGGTTCGTGGCGTCCGTCCCTTCGCCACGGACCGCCGAACAGCGGCGGACCGATCACGCAGCCTCCGCCTGATCGGCCCGGCCGGTACCCCGTCCGGAGCGGCCAACGCTGGACCGTTGGCCGTTCCCGGACGGGGTACCGGTTTTTCCGGCTTTTCAGTACGCGATTTCGGGAGTGCGCCGCGCCGGATTTTGTGGCGTACGCGAAATCGACTCGCGCGGCGGTTTGCCGGGTGCCAGGCTGGCAGAGTTACCCGTCGTCACTTCGGAGGTAAGCATGAGTGAGCCGAACCCGTCACCGAGCGGCGAGGAGGACGACGTCAAGCGCAAGTTCCGCGAGGCGCTCGAACGCAAGCAGGCCCACGCCCGCTCCGGCTCCTCCCACGAATCCGGCGGCGGCAAGAACCAGCACGCCCACGGACCCGCCGCGAACAAGCGCACGTTCCGCCGCAAGAGCGGCTGACCCCCGGAGCACCGAGAAGGCCCCCTCACCTCGGCGAGGTGAGGGGGCATTCGACGTGTCCGGGAAGAGCGATCAGTGCGTCACAGCAGGATCGAGCGCAGGCGGCCGACGTCGGCCATGCGGCGTTCGGCCAGGCGGTCCGCGGCGGCAGCCGGGGGGACGCCATCGGCCTGAGCCAGCGCGTACACGGCCTTCGTGGTGTCGAAGATCGCCGTGGTCTTGCGCTGGGCCCGGGCGAAGTCGAAGCCGTGGCGTTCGTCGTCGACCTGGATGACGCCGCCGGCGTTGACGAGGTAGTCGGGGGCGAAGAGGATGCCGCGGTCGGCGAGGAGCTTGTCGACGCCCGGGTGGGCGAGCTGGTTGTTCGCCGCGCCGCAGACGATGCGGGCCTGCAGCGCCGCCACCGTCTCGTCGGTGAGCACACCGCCCATGGCGCACGGGGCGAACACGTCGAGCTCCGTGCCGATCAGAGTGTCCACATCGGACACGACCTCGACGCCCGGGTACGCGGCGCGCGTGCGCTCGAGCGCCGGCGCGAACACGTCGGAGATCACGACCTGCGCGCCGGCCTCCACGAGGTGGCCCACCAGGAGGTGGCCGACCTTGCCGACACCGGCGACGCCGACGCGGCGGCCCGCCAGCTCGGGCACCCCCCACACGTGGTCGGCCGAAGCGCGCATGCCCTGGTAAACGCCGTACGCGGTGAGCACCGACGAGTCGCCGGCACCGCCGTCTTCGGGCGAGCGGCCGGTGACGAACTTCGTCTCGCGGGCCACCACGTCCATGTCGTGCACGTACGTCCCCATGTCGCACGCGGTGATGTAGCGGCCCCCCAGCGACTGCACGAAGCGACCGTAGGCGCGAAGCAGCGCTTCGGATTTCACGGTGTTCGGGTCGCCGATGATCACGGCCTTGCCGCCGCCGAGGTCGAGCCCGGCCAATGCGTTCTTGTACGCCATCCCCTTGGAGAGCGCGAGCACGTCGTCGAGCGCGTCGTCCTCAGTGGCGTAGGGGTAGAAGCGGGTGCCGCCGAGCGCGGGCCCCAGAGCCGTGGAGTAGATGCCGATGATGGCCTTCAGGCCACTGGCTTCGTCGTGGCAGTACACGACTTGTTCATGGCCGCTGTGCCGGCCGAACACTCCTTCGGTCACGGTGGTGACTCCCTTGTCTGACCGCCCGCGGTTCGTGGCCGCGTGCTCCGGAAGGTGGTGTGCGGCCCGCGCCCGCGGAGGTCGTCCGCCCGGCGTTCACCGCACACCGCCAACCTAGAGCCATCGGCCCGCGGCGACCACCGCAGGTCGCCGGTCAGCCCGAAACGACCTTCGAAAGCGTCGTCATCGCGATCTCGAGCTGGGTGTCCGACAGGTACGGCGCCGGGCCGAACCGCAGGGAGGAGCCCCGGCTGTCGGTTCGCACACCGTGCTCGGCCAGCGCCCGCTGCAGGTCACCGGCCGCCGGGCTGCGCAGCGACAGGAACCCGCCGATCAGCTCCGGCGGCGTCTCCCGGTCCAGGCTGACCACGTCGGCGGGCAGGCCGAGGTCGTCGAAGCACTGCGCGAGCAGCCCCACCTGGTGCAAAGACACGGAACGCAGGAACTCCGGCGTCAACCCGTGTTCGGCGAAGAACCGCTGCACGCGCACGCCGCGG
The DNA here is from genome assembly GCF_044452505.1 of Amycolatopsis sp. NPDC051903. Lineage (NCBI taxonomy): Bacteria > Bacillati > Actinomycetota > Actinomycetes > Pseudonocardiales > Pseudonocardiaceae > Amycolatopsis > Amycolatopsis sp. NPDC051903. The sequence goes on from NZ_JBITBT010000036.1 coordinate 49,892, forward strand.
TAGTGGCTGGACGGGTCGTAGGTCGCGCCGGCGAACCGGTCGCCGCCCGCGGCGTAGGCGACGCGGTCGGGGCGCTGCCGGTCGGCCAGCGCGCCGAACTCCGCGTACCAGCCGGTGACCACCGGCCGCAGCTCCTGCGCGTGGGCGGGCAGCCGCAGGAAGCAGTTGCCCTCGCCGAGCTGGAGGTACTTGTAGCCGCCGCCGACCACCCACGCGTTGGTGAGCCCCAGCTCGTGCAGCGGGAACGGCACGACACCCAGCGCGTGGTAGGCGTCCACCAGCAGCTCGACCGAGCGGCCGCGACAGGCCTCGGCGAGGTGTGCGAGCCCGGGCACGATCCGCGCCGTCTCGAACAGCACCGCCGACACGAGCACGGCGGCGGTGTTCGAGTCGACCTCCGCCGCGACGCGCTCGGCGAGCGTCGGCACCGGATCCACCGGAACCCGTACGACCTCGACGCCCTCTTCCTCGAGGCGCGCGAGCTGGCGGCGCAGGGTGTGGAACTCGCCGCCGGTGGTCACGAGCCGCGGGCGCGAGCGCAGCCCGATCGCCGACAGGAACCGGATCACCAGCTCGTGGGTGTTGGCGCCCAGCGCGTAATCGCCGTGCGGATCCGCCAGCAGCGCGCGGAACCTGGCGCGCAGCTCGTCGGCTTTGGCGAACGCGCGCGCCCACTTCTCGTCGACGTCGCGAGCCGCGTCGGCGAACGCTTCCAGCAGCCCTTCTTCCGCGACGTCCGGCCACGCCTGATGGGAGTGCGCCGAGAGCAGCAGCCGGTCGGCCACGCCGAAACGCGAGTAGTGCGGCGCGAGCGCGTTTTCGTCCGCGCGCAGGGATTCGAGTGTCGTCACAGCTTGCTCCGCACTGCCCACAGGTCCGGGAACATCGGGTGGAAGAGGGTTGTCCGCAGGTACGTCGCGCCGGACGAGCCGCCCGTCCCGGTCTTGTCGCCGATGGTCCGCTCGACCATCTTCACGTGCCGGTAGCGCCACTCCTGCATCCCCTCGTCCAGGTCGACGAGACACTCCGCGACCACCGACGGGCCCTCGTCGTCCTGGTAGACCTTCAGCAGCACCGCCTGCAGTTCCGGCGACGGCGCCAGCGGCCGCGTGACGTCCCGGTCCCGGGCGACGTCGTAGCCGTGGGTCGTCAGGTAGGTGAGGAACGAGTCGAACAGCGACGGCCGCCGCATCGCGGCGGCGATGCGGGCGCGCTGCTCGCCGTCCTCGGGGTAGTGCGCGAACACGCGCTCGTCGCGCCGCCCCAGCACGGCCTCCAGCTCGCGGAACTGCGCCGACTGGAACCCGCTCGACGCGTCCAGCCGCGCGCGGAAGCTCGTGAACTGGCTGGGCGTCATCGTCTCCAGCACGTCGATCTGCGCGACGACGACCTTCAGCACGGTGAGGATCCGGCGCAGCGTGCGGATCGCGTACGCGGTGTTGCCGGCTTCGAGGTTGCGCTGCAGGAATTCGGCTTCGTGCAGGATCTGCTTGAACCACAGTTCGTAGACCTGGTGGATCACGATGAAGAGCAGTTCGTCGTGCTCGTCCGAACGCGGGTGCTGCGCCTCGAGCACGTCGTCGAGCGCGAGGTACGACGTGTAGCTCAGCGCGGCCTGCCGGTCATGGGTCTGGTTCACGGTTTCCTCACCTCGTCGAAATCAGTGGTCCGGACGGCGCGGTCGAAATGCCGTTGCGCGGCGGGCGCGAGCGCGGCGTACAGGTCGTGGAAGAGCTCGACGGCCGCCGCGCGCCGGCCGGGCGCGGGGATCAGCTCGCCGGGCAGCTCGGGGTCGAGCGTCGGGAACACGCGGAACTCGTGCACCAGGCGCGTGCGCACGGCGAAGGCCTGCGCGTCGGACAGATCGCTTGCGCTGCAGCCGAATTCCGAGACGAACGCGTCGTAGCGCGCGGCCAGCTCGTCGAGGTCCCACGCGCGCCCGGCGAACCGCCGCACGTCGAGCGCCGCCGACGGGGTGCCGAGCATCAGGCCGGCGTGTTCGGTCACCCCCAGTTCGTCGAGCAGCGCCAGCACTTCCGCCTCCCGGTCGTGCGGGGCGATCCAGGTGCCGTCCTGCACCGGGCCGAACCCGAGGAACCGCAGCCGCCGCACGAGCGTCTCACGCGCCTGCCGCCGGGTTTCGGGAATGCTCTGCCACAGCACCGTCCAGGTGCCGGCGGGCCCATCGCGCCGGCCGAGGCTGAAGATGCGCCGGTCGCCGTCGGCGAGCACGGCGACGGTGCGCTTCGTGAGCGAGTAGTGCACGAGCCGGCCTTCGCGGTGGCGGGCCAGCAGGTCGCGGCGCACCAGCCGGGTGAGCGCGATGCGCGCGGCGCCGTCGGAGAACCCCAGCTCGGTGAGCAGTGTCACGAGCCCACCCGACCACACACGGCGGCTCTCGCGCGGCTGCACGTAGCTGCCGAGCAGCGTCATCACCAGCTCCTGCGGGCCGGCGGTCGTGGGTTCGGGCACGGGAGCAACTCTATACACCTCAGCCCGCTGCGGTGTAGCTTTCGAGCGAGCGGGTTTCCCCGCGGCGAGGAGGCGGCATGAAACGGCTGGTGGTGGTCACCGGCGGCACACGCGGCATCGGCGCCGCGATAGCCGAGCACTTCACGAAAGCCGGCGACGAGGTCCACGCGCCCGGCAGACGCGAATGCGACGTGACCGACGAACAGGCCGTGCGCTCGTACTTCGCCGGCCTGGGCCCGGTGGACGTGCTGGTCAACAACGCCGGCGTCTCCTCCAGCGCGCCCACCGCGAAGACCACGCTCGACGACTGGCGCACCCAGTTCGAGGTCAACGCGACCGGGGCGTTCCTGTGCACGCGCGAGGTGCTGCCGGGGATGCGGTCTCGCGACCGCGGGCGGATCGTCACGGTCGCGTCGACCGCCGGGCACGTCGGCTACCGCTACACGACGGGGTACACGGCGTCCAAGCACGCGGCGGTGGGACTGATGCGCGCGGTGGCGGCCGAGCTCACCGGGACCGGGGTCACGGCGAACGCGGTGTGCCCGGCGTTCGTGCGCACGGACATGACCGCCGAATCGGTGGCCCGGATCCGGGAACGCACCGGCCGCGACGAAGCCGACGCCGAAGCCGCGCTGGCTGCCGCGTCGCCGCTCGGGCGGCTGCTGGAACCGGCGGAAGTCGCTTATGCAGTGGGCTTCTTCGCGGCCGAGGAAGCGGCTGCGATCAACGGCCAGACTCTCGTACTCGATGGTGGAGGAATTCAGAAATGAGCCCGTTCCGCGCGACGCCCCCGCTGACGAAGGAGTGGGAGCACTTCGAGTTCTCCGTCGACGACGGCGTGGCGACCCTGACGTTCACCCGGCCCGACAAGTTGAACGCGCTGACGTTCGACGTCTACGCGGATCTGCGGGATCTCGTGCTGGAGCTGCCGCATCGCGGGGACGTGAAGGTGCTGGTGATCACCGGGCAGGGCCGCGGGTTCTGTTCGGGCGGCGACGTCGAAGAGATCATCGGTGAGCTCCAGAAGATGGAGACCGCGGAGCTGCTGGAGTTCACGCGGATGACCGGTGCGGTGGTGAAGGCGTTGCGGGAGACGCCGATTCCGGTGATCGCGGCGGTCAACGGGGTTGCTGCTGGGGCCGGGTCGGTGATCGCGCTGGCGTCGGATTTCCGGGTGCTGGCGGAGTCGGCGAAGTTCGCGTTCCTGTTCACCAAGGTGGGGCTGGCCGGGGCGGACATGGGGTCGGCGTACCTGTTGCCCCGGTTGGTGGGGTTGGGGCGGGCGACCGAGTTGTTGATGCTCGGGGACAAGGTGGGGGCGGAGCGGGCTGAGGCGATCGGGCTGGCTACGCAGGTTGTCGCTGATGATGCGCTGAGCGAGACGGTGAGGGGGTTGGCGCGGCGGCTGGCTGATGGGCCGGCGCTGGCGTACTCCACCACGAAGGTGTTGTTGACGCGGGAGTTGGATTCGGATCTGGGGTCGTCGATCGAGCTTGAGGCGATTACTCAGGCGTTGTTGATGACGGCGAAGGATCACAAGGAGTTTTATGCGGCTTGGAGTGCTGGGAGGAGTCCTCGGTGGACTGGGCGGTGAGGGTTGAGTGAGGGTGTAGCGGCTCGTCGCACTGGCGCGCGACGTTGCGCAGGGGGTGGTGTAGAGGGCACCCCGATTTTTTAGTGTCACCGCGGTCTGGACCACGTGTCAAGGCGGGAAAGAGTACCTTGACACGTGGTCCAGACCGCGGAGAAGGCGGGGATCGAGGTGCTGGGCGGGGGCTGGGTGCCTGGTTGTTTGTGTTGTTGGGTGGCGGTTTTTTAGTTCGCGGTGGGGTTTGTGCCGGGGTTTGGGGCTTCCGGGTTATTCCGTGGCGAGGGTTAGGGAGCCCAGGCCCGGGATTTCTGCTTTGAGGGTGTCGCCTGCCGTGAAGGGGGTTGGGGGGCAGAGGGTGCCGGTGAGGATCAGCTGGCCGGCGGCCAGGTGGTCGCCGGTTGTGGCGAGGTGGTTGGCGAGCCAGGCGACGGAGGCGGCGGGGTTGCCGTTCATGACGGCGGAGGCGGTGCCGTCCACCGTCTGGGTGCCGATGGTGAGGGTGCAGGTGGTGGTCGACAGGTCGGCTGGCACTGGGCGCGGCTCGCCGAGAAGGGCGTGGGAGGCGTTGGTGTTGTCGGCGACGAGCATTTCCAGGGTCTTGGGGCCGCCGGTCCAGCGGGATGCCACGAGTTCGAAGGCGGGGGCGATGGAGGCGGTCGCGTTCAGGACGTCGGTGGGGGTGATGCCGGGGCCCCTGAGGGGTTCGGCGAGGAGGAAGGCGATTTCGACTTCGGCGCGCGGGGCGGCCAAACCGGCTGTCTGAAGGGGTTCGCCGTCCTTGAGGACGGTGGAGGTGAGGACGTAACCGGCGGCGGGTTCGGTCGCTTGGTACACCGCGCGGGAAGACGGGGAAGTCAGGCCGACCTTGTAGCCGGCCAGGGTTTCGCCGTCGGACAGGGCGAGGGCGCGGGTGGCGCTGGCGATGGAGTAGGCCTCGGCCAGGTCGCGGATCTCGGTGGGGGCGACGGTCGGGCCGCCCTGGACGGCGGTGCGCAGGTGCTGGGCCAAGTCCGGCAAGGGAGTGCCTCCAGGAGTCCGGGGGACGCGGCGGGACCCGCGCCAGGACATCTGATCACACGCGGGGCACGTCGGTGTAGGCGATGGCGTTCTCCTCCAGGCTGCCGAACCACAGGCGGCCGCGGTGTTCCCGGACGCCGACGAGCATGTGGAAGTCGGGGAGCTCGCCCCGGAGTTCGTGTTCGACGGTGCCGTCGGCGGCGATCGCGAGCACGCCGACCTGGCGTTTCGGGGCGGGCTGGAGCGCGGTGGGCAGCGAGCGGACGGCGGCGCGCAAGGGCGCGGGCAGCTTGCGGACGGCGTCGAGGGCCGGGACCCGCGGGGAGGCCTGCGTGACCCAGATCAACCCGTCGCTGCCGGTCGCGATGTTGTCGGGGAAGCCGGGCAGGTCGTCGGCGAGGACGTCGCGGTGGCCTTGGCGGGAGCCGTGCAGCCAGAAGCGCGAGACGCGGAACTCGCCGGTTTCGGCGACGGCCACGAACGACTCGTCGGGCGGCAGGGCGACGCCGTTGGCGAACTGCAGGCCATCGGCGATCAGGTCGAGCTGCCCGTCCGGGGTGCGGCGCAGGAGCCGGCCGCCGGCCGTCTGCTCGATGAGGTCGTCGCGCCAGCGGTCGATGCCGAAGCGGCGCGACGAATCGGTGAAGTAGATCGTGCCGTCGGCGGCGACGGCGGCGTTGTTGCAGAACACGAAGTCGAGCCCGGCCGCCGACGTGGCCAGCGTCGTCACCGCTCCCCCGGCCAGCGGCATCGTGAGCAGGCCGGCGCGGGCGTCGCAGATCAGCAGTTCGTCGTCGCCGTACAGCTCGAGGCCGAGCGGGCGCCCGCCGGTGTCGCCGAGCACGTCGAGCCGGCGGCCGTCCGGGCTCACGCGCAGGATGCGCCCGTCGTCGACCCCGGTGTAGACCCGCCCTTCGGCGTCGACCACCACGTCCTCCGGACCGTGGCCGTTGACCGGGACCACCGTGACGGCACCGAAGTTCATCACGACCTCCTACCGGTAGGTGAGCAGCCGCGCCGCCTCGGCTTCGAAGTGCGGGTGCTCGTTGAACGTCAACAGGTTCACGCCGCCGCGGCCCGAGGTCAGCTTCGTGATCCCGGTGTTCACGGTGACGCGGTTGAGCTTCAGCAGGCCGGTCTCGGGCGCGCCCATGAGCGCACCCGCGACAGCGCCGATCACGCCGCCGGAGGTGAACACGAGCGCGTGCTCCCCCTTGCCCAGCGACCCGACGAGCTCGCCGAGCGCGGCCGTGCAGCGGGCGAGGAACGCCGGCCACGTCTCGGCGCACGGCCCGTCGGCGCCCGCACCGACCCACGCCGACAGCGCGGCGTCGAGCAGGCCCTGGTACTCGCGCGAATCCTCCTGCGGCGCACCGCCGGCGTGGTGGCGCGAGATGTCGACGTGGTCGTACTCGTTCCAGCGCGGGTCCTCCACCACGGGCACGTCGGCACCCAGGGCCTTCAGCGCCGTCGCCGCCGTGTCGCGCTGGCGGGCGAGCGTGCCGGAGCGCACCTGGGCGAACTCGACCCCGCGGCGCGCGAGCTCGCGACCGACCACAGTGGACTGTTCGAACCCGCGCTCGGACAGCGCGTCGTAGTCGGCCGCGCCGAACGACGCCTGGCCGTGGCGGACGAGGTAGATCGCGCCCATGCGTTCGTGGCTCCTTCGGGTCAGGAGAACTTCGCCAGCAGACCGGCCGGGAGCACCTTCATCACCACGCTCAGCGGCACCCACGGCCACGAAGGAACATACGCGAGCTTCAGCTCGGCTTCGATCGCCTTCGCCATCGCCCGGGCGCCCGCCTCGGCGCCGGTGAGCAACGGCGTGCTCCCGCTGCGCGCGGACATTTCGGACTCGATGTAGCCGGGCCGGATCTCCGTGACGACGATGTCCGTGCGGCGCAACTCGACGCGCGTGCCCGCCACGAACGCCGAAATGCCGGCTTTCGAAGCGGCGTACGCGGTGAGGTTGCGCGGCAGGCCGCGGAGCGCGCTGAACGACGAGACCACGGCGAGGTGGCCCGCGCGCTGCTCGCGGAAGATCCCGACGGCGGCCTCGACCTGCGCGGCCGCGGCGACGAAGTTGGTCTCCAGCGTCTGGCGGTTCGCGTCGAAGCGGCCCTTGCCGACCGGCTGGCCCTTGCCGAGGCCCGCGTTGACGATCACGCGGTCGAGCGAGCCGAGCTCGGCGCGGAACTCCTCGAAGACGGTGAACACGCGGTCGTGGTCGTTCACGTCGAGCTGACGCGTCGCGACCGTGATCCCGGGGAACGCGGCCTTGAGCTCGCGGGCGAGCTCGTCGAGGCGGTCGGTGCGGCGCGCGCAGAGGGCGAGGTTGCGGCCGCGGGCCGCGAACTGGCGGGCCATGCCCTCGCCGAGCCCCGAGCTGGCGCCCGTGATCAGGATGTTCTTCCGCAGGACCATGGCCGGATCCTACCGATTGGTAACAGCGGGCGCGGATTCGTGGCGGGCCTGACCGGTGGCCCGGCGAAGGGGGCGTCGCCGGGCCACCGGTTCCGGGAGCGGCCGCCGGCCGTACGCGGGGCGCGGACCGCGAGCCGGGGCCGGAGCACTGGGCCGCGGCGGGATCGCCGTCGCGGGCTACGGAGGCCATGAAAACGTGACCCCGCAGGTCAGGGCAATGGTTCACAGTTGCCAGTACTAGCCCGTTCGCCCCAGTGGTGACGCGGAGTGCCTGGTCGGCTGCTGCTACGGTCACCGTGTCGAATTCGACACTGGGTGTTTCTGTGGGGCTTCACCACCGGCGAGGGCGGTCGACGGGCATGGCGGGTGGAACTGCGGACGGCGCCGGGCCCGACGGCGCCCGGACGGCCTTCGCGAGCGCACTGCGCGCGGCCATCACCGGCAGCGGGCTGTCGCTCGACCGCATCCAGGCGCGGCTGCGGGCGCGCGGCGCGTCCGTGAGCGTCACGGCGCTGAGCTACTGGCAGTCGGGCAAACGCCAGCCGGAACGGCCCGGCTCGCTCTCGGCGGTGCGGGTGCTGGAGGAGATCCTCGGCGTGCCCGCGGGTTCGCTGCTGGGCCTGCTGCCGCCCCCGCGGCCCCGCGGCGCGGCGCGGCGCGATCGCCAAGGCGAGGAGCCGCTGACCTTCACGCGCGAGACGCTGCAGCCGCTGCTCGACCGCGTCGGCGCACCGGACGCGCTGGACCAGCAGCACCAGCTCAAGCTCGTCGGCCTGCACGACCGCTGCGAAATCGCCGCCGACGGCGGCCAGCGCCGCGTCACCTCCCGCGCCGTCTTCCAGGCCGGCGCCGACGGCCAGGACCGCTGGCTGCTCGTCTACGCCCAGGACGACGCCGCGTCCGTGCCGCAGGTCCACGCCGTGCGCAACTGCCGCGTCGGCCGCGCCGAAACGGACGACACCCACGGCATCCTCGTCGCCGAACTGCTCTTCGACCGCCCGATCGACCGCGGCGAGACACACCTCATCGAGTACTCGCTGACGAACGCCGGCCCGCCGTACCCGGAGTGCCGCGCCACCCACTACCGCGAATTCCGCCGCCCCGTGCGCGAATACCTGCTGGAGATCCACTTCGCCCCCGAAGCCGTGCCGTCGCGCTGCTGGCAGTACTCCCGCGGCGGCGACACGACCCCCTCCCGCCGCCGCCTCCGCCTCGACTCGGCGGGCGGCGTGCACGCGGTGGCCCTGGACTTCGGGCCGGGCATCTTCGGCATCGGGTGGGAGTAGGTCAGCTCAGCTTGGTGCGCAACACCTTCCCCGTCGCGTTGCGCGGGAGTTCGGTGAGGAACTCGACGTCGCGCGGGACCTTGTAGCGGGCCAGGTTCGCCTTGACGTACGCGCGGACCCCGTCGGCGTCCAGGGTGGAGTTTTCGCTGCGCACGACGAACGCCTTGAGGCGCTGGCCGAACTGGTCGTCGTCCACGCCGATGACGGCGGCTTCGATCACGTCGTCGCGTTCGACGAGGAGGTTTTCGACCTCGACGGGGAAGACGTTTTCGCCGCCGGAGACGATCATCTCGTCGTCGCGGCCGTCGATGAACAGGAGGCCGTCGTCGTCGAAGTGGCCGACGTCGCCGCTGGAGAGCAGGCCGTCGATGATCTCCTTGTGGCGGCCGTCGGTGTAGCCGCCGAAGCTGAGGCCGCTGCCGACGAACACACGGCCCGTCACGTGCGGTTCGGTGATCTGCTTGCCGTGGTCGTCGTACAGCGCGACGCGGCAGCCCACCGGCGCGCGCCCGACCGTGCCGGGCGCCTGCCGCCAGTCCTCGGGCGTGGCGACGGTGGCGACGGCGACTTCCGTGGAGCCGTAGAGGTTGTGCACGACGTCGCCGAACTGCTCGTTGGCCCGGTTGCCCAGGTCCGGCGACAGCGCCGACCCCGCGACGAAGATGATCCGCAGGCACGACGTGTCGTACTTGGCCCGCACCGAAGCCGGCAGGTCGACGATGCGCTGCAGCATCGTCGGCACCAGCACGAGCGCGGTGCACCGGTGCTCCGCGACGCCCTTGAGCGTCAGCTCCGGGTCGAACTTCCGCCGCATCACGACCTTGCAGCCCAGCGCGAAGCTCAGGATGAACTGCGACAACCCCGTGCCGTGGAACAGCGGCGCGCCCATGTACGTCGCTTCGCCCGCGCGCAGCGGAATCCGGTCCAGGAACTGCGCGGACGCGAGCGGCGACGTGTGCGGCCGTGGCGCGCCCTTCGGCGTCCCGGTGGTGCCGCTGGTGAGGAGCACGAACCCGCCCGGCTTGGCAGGCGCGGGCAGCGGCCGGTCGTCGGTGCTGGCGATGATCTCGTCGAGCACCGGCACGGTGTGCCCACCCGGTTCGTCGACCCACGCGAGGTAGCGGTCGACGTCGCCGGGGATCGCGTCGAGCAGGTCGGTGAACTCCTGGTCGTACACGAGCGCGGTGACGCCTTCGCGCTGGGCGACGTCGGCGAGCTGCGGCTTCGCGAACCCGGTGTTCATCAGCAGCAGGCGCGCGCCGAGCTTGCCGGCCGCGGCCATGGTGAGGACCAGGCCGCGGTGGTCGCGGCACAGCGCGGCGATCACGGTGCCCGGGCGCAGGCCGCGTTCGGACCAGGCGCGGGCCAGCGCGTTGGAGCGGTCGTCGAGCTGCTTGAACGTGAGCGGGCCGAGGTCGTCGACGATCCCGACGGCCGACGAGTCGCGGCGCGCGGCGATGTGGTTGGCGCCGGCGAACGGGCCGTACTTCCGGATGGCGAGCACCGACCGCACGCCCTCGTCCAGCCTCGGGAACGGCACGAGCCCGGCGCGGCGCATCACGTCGATGCTGCGCACGGTTTCCGTGACCTTGTCCGTGACCTGGTTGGCGAGACCCAACACCCCGGCCGGGTTCCTCATCCGGGCACCTCCGTTGCTGCTGCGGGAGAGAGCCACCCGCCGTACCGCCGGTATGGGTGGCTACTCGACAGTAGACCAAGCTTGCCGCGTGTGCACCAGACCACGGCGGCCGGGTTCGGTGACCGGAATTGTCGGTCCTCCCGAGCACAATGGCGAGGTGCAGGTGATCACCGGTCAGGAGGAGGACTCCGGCTACACGATTTCGACGCCCACGGGCACGGCACGCGGGCTGTCGGCGGCCGAGTGGATCGCCGGGGTGCGACGGCTTGAAGAGACCGAGGCGCCGCGCTGGGTGCTGCCGTCGGTCGACGCGCTGTACCCGAAGCTCATCGAAGCCGGCGTACGGCTGGGCCGCTGCCACGACCTGGGGCTGGCGGAGGGCCTGCTGCTCGCGTACGAGGGGCGTGAGGGCGAGTCGCGGAGCCTGCGCGCGGCGTGGGCGCGAGCCCGGGGCGAGGAGCCGCCCGACGACGGGCCTGCGTTCGGCGAGGTCGCGCAGCCCACGCTGTTCTCCCCGCGCGGACCCGGATTGCCCGACGGCGTGACCGTGGCCGACGCGGCGCGGCGCGTGCTGGCCGAACAGGAGAAGCGCGCGGGCGCGACGGCGGTGCCGGGCCGGATGCGGCTGCTGCTGGCGGCGGAATCCGCGAGTGCGCTCGCGGCGGCGGAGATGTCCGCGGCCGGGCTGCCGTGGCGGGCCGACCTGCACCGCGCGCTGCTGGAGGAGCGGCTCGGGCCCCGCGTGCCGGCGGGGCAACGGCCGAAGGCGCTGGTCGCGCTGGCCGCGCAGATCTCCGGGGCGTTCGGCGGGCGCTCGGTGAACCCCGATTCGTCGGCCAGCGTGATCCGCGCGCTGGCGCGCGAGGGCATCGAGGTGCCGGCGGCGCGGAAGTACCTGCTGCGCGACATCGACCACCCGGCCGTCCCACCGCTGCTCGAGTACAAGGAACTCTCGCGGCTGCACTCGGCCAACGGCTGGGCCTGGCTCGACGAATGGGTCACCGACGGCCGGTTCCGCCCCCACTACGTGGTCGGCGGCGTGGTGTCCGGCCGCTGGGCCACCCGCGGCGGCGGGGCGCTGCAGATTCCCAAGGTGCTGCGCACGTGCGTGCGCGCGGACCCCGGCTGGAAACTCGTGGTGGCCGACGCCGCGCAACTGGAGCCACGCGTGCTGACCGCCCTGTCCGGCGACCGCCGGCTGGCCGAGGTTTCACGAGCGACGGACCTCTACGCCCGCTTGGGCGAGGCGTTGTTCTCCGGCGCGCGTTACGTGCCCCCTCGGTCGGGAGCCGCGGACGACCGGTCCCGCGCCAAGATCGCCATGCTGTCGGCGATGTACGGCGGCACGTCCGGCGAAGCGGGCCCGCTGCTGGCCCTCTTGCGCCAGCGGTTCCCCGACGCCGTGTCCTACGTGGAGCAAGCCGCCGCCGCGGGCGAACGCGGTGAGCGCGTGCGCTCACGGCTGGGCCGCACCTCGCCCGCGCCGTCCGCCGCGTGGCGCGCGCTGACCGGCGGCCTGGCCGAAGACGAAGCCGCGGAGACCCGCGCCCGCCGTGCTTCCCGCGGCTGGGGCCGGTTCACGCGCAACTTCGTCGTGCAGGCCTCGGCCGCCGACCTGACCGCCGTACTGCTGGCGACCCTGCGCAACCGCCTCCCGGCTCCCGCGCACCTCGTGTTCTTCCAGCACGACGAGGTCATCGTCCACACACCGGCCGAACTCGCGGACTCCGTCTCGTCCCTCATCGAGGCCACGGTCGCCGAATCCGCGCGGCTGCTGTTCGGCGACGCGTGCCCCGTGCACTTCCCCATGCAGGCACTGCCGGTGGACACCTACGCCGACGCCAAATAACGCGGCTGCCCAAGGCTTTTGCCGCCACCTCATCCTGTGGTTGAGTTCCGGCATGCGCTACGACTACTTCACGGCGAATTCGGACGAAGACGCCGCAAGGTCCCTCGAATCCCCCGAGGGCCCGGCCTCGTTGTTCCCGACGGCCGCCTTCAAGCGCATCGACCCCTTCATGCAGGTGCCACGAGCCGAGGCGTTCCTGACCGGCAGCACCGAGGAAGCGGCCGCCGACAAGCCCCGGTCGATGAAGCTGGTCGCCGAGGCCGGCGAAGGCGAGGTCACCGTCGTCACGCTGACGGACGACTTCCGTGACGCTCTCGCGGCGACCGACGAAGCGCGCCGGCGCGAGCTCGCGGAGTTCTGGTCCGGCGCCGAAGACCTCTCCGGCGAGGCCGGGCCCGAGGAGCTGCTGCCGGTCGTGGACGGACTCGCCGCGCTCGCCAAGCAGGCCAAGCCGACGGGTGGCCACCTGTACTGCTGGGTCTCCGTCTGAGAGCGCCGCTCCACATCGTCGTCTGAGCGTCAGTACCGTGTCGAGTTCTGTGAAGGACACATCATGGGCATCCTCTTCGACTACTTCGCCGCGAACTCCGACGACCAGGCGGCCACGGCTTTGGAGTCCACCGAGGGCTTCTTGCCGGTGGTCGAGTTGAAGGGCATCGATCCGACCTTCGGGATGAACAGCGCCGAATCTCTCCTCACCGGCGTCGACCCCGACGCCGTGACCGAGAACCCCCGAGCAGAGCACCTGATCGCCGAGCTCGGCGACGCCGTCTACGTGACAACTCTCACCGATGAACTCCGCGACGCCCTGGCCGGCGCCGACGAAACCGACCGCCTGCAGGTAGCCGAACTCTGGGCGCGGATGGAAGAACTCGGCGACGGCTGCGATCCCGCCGACCTCTTGCCGGCCGTCGAGGAACTCGCCGGCCTCGCGCGGCAGGCGAAAGCAGCCGGAGATCGCCTGTACTGCCGCATGTGCCTCTGAGCGTCAGTACCGCGTCGGGTTTTGCAGCAGGGGCGGGTAGACGCCGTGTTCCTGCCCGTTCACCGTCGTGCCGGCGTAGCGGAGCAGGGGCGCCATCCCGCGGTTCAGTTCGGCCGGGAAGTTGAGCTGGGGCGCCGAAACGTCGTCGAGCGCGGCGAGGTGGTCCGGGGTCAGGGTGAGGTCCAGCGCGGCCAGGTTCTCGGTCAGGTGCTCCACGCGCCGGGGCCCGATCAGCGTCGACGTGACGCCCGGGCGGCTCTGCACCCAGGCCAGCGCCACCACGGCCGGGCTCACGCCGAGCTCCTTGGCGATCCCGACGACGACGTCGATGACCCGGAACTGCTCCTCCGTCGGCCCCACCCCGAAGGCCGCGCCGCGGCGCGTGTCGGCGGCGGCGCCGTCGCGCGTGTACTTTCCCGACAGGAAGCCGCTCTTCAGCGGGCTCCACGGCAGCATCGCCATCCCCGCGTCCTGCGCGAGCGGCAGCAGCTCACCCTCGATGGTGCGCTCCAGCAGCGAATACTCCATCTGCAGCCCGACCACCGGCGTCCACCCGCGGAACTCCGCGACGGTGGCCGCCTTGGCCGTGAACCACGCGGGGGTGTCGGAGAACCCGACGTAGCGGATCTTGCCGGCGCTCACGAGGTCGTCGAGTGTCCGCAGGGTTTCCTCGACGGGCGTGCGCGCGTCGAAGTTGTGGAGGTAGTACAGGTCGAGGTAGTCGGTGCCCAGCCGGCGCAGGGAATCGTCCAGCTGGTGCAGGATCGCCTTGCGGCTCGCGCCGCCGCCGTTGGGGTCGCCGGGGTGCACGTTGACGAAGAACTTCGTCGCCAGCACCACCCGGTCGCGCAAGCCCGGCCGCGCGGCGAAGAAGTCGCCGACGATCTTCTCGCTGTGGGTGTTGGTGTAGAAGTTCGCGGTGTCGATGAAGTTGCCGCCGCGGTCGAGGTAGGTCTGCAGGATCCTCTCGGACTCCTCGACGCTGCAGCCGGTGCCGGTGTCCTCGCCGAAGTTCATCGCGCCGAGGCAGAAAGGGCTCACGACGAGACCGGAGCGGCCGAGGTGGACGTAAGAATCGAGGCTCACAGGGATTCTCCTGGTCGAAGAAGGATTTCGGGACCCCTCGATTCCAGCAGGACCCGGGCCCGGCCCGTGAGCCCGAAAGTCGTAGCCTCTTGCCTGATCCTGTCACGATCGGCAGTTGCCGGCCGGCGAGCGGCCGTGGTCGAATCGACGGGTGTCCTCCCTCGCCGAGCTGCGCTCGCTGATCGCCCGGTACGCGGACCGCACCGACCTGCCGGGCGGCCTGATGCTGTCGTGCGAACCCGCGCCCACCGACCCGGCCGCCACGCTGACCGGTCCGGTGCTCGCCGTCGTCGCGCAGGGCCGCAAACGCGTCGCGACGGGCGAGCGCACCTACGACTACGGCGCCGGCCAGTACCTCGTGGTGACCGTGGACCTGCCGGTGACCGGCCACTTCGTCGAGGCGAGCCCGGACGAGCCGTTCCTCGGCGCGGGGCTGGTGCTCAAACCGGAGGCCGTCGCCGCGCTGCTGCTCGAAACCGCCACCACCACGGCCACCTCGGCGGCACCGTCGGCCATCACGGTCAGCGACGCGCCCGACGAACTGCTCGACGCCTTCGTCCGACTCCTGCGCCTGACCGAACACCCGGCCGACCGCCGCGTGCTCGCCCCCCTGATCGAGAAGGAGATCCTCTGGCGCCTCGTCACCGGCGCCCAGGGCGCGACGATCCGCCAGATCGGCCTCGCGGACAGCAGCCTCTCCCACGTCGGCCGCGCCATCCGCTGGATCCGCGACCACCACGCCGAATCCCTGCGCGTCGCCGACCTCGCGCGCCTCGCGGCCATGAGCGAGTCGTCGTTCCACCGGCACTTCCGCGCGGTCACCGCCATGACGCCGATCCAGTACCAGAAGCACATCCGCCTCCAGGAGGCCCGACTGCTGCTGCTCGCCCGCACCGACGACGACGTGGCCTCCATCGGCTACACCGTGGGCTACGACAGCGCCTCCCAGTTCAGCCGCGAATACCGGCGCCAATTCGGCATCCCCCCGGGCCAGGACTCCGCCCGGCTCCGGGCCGGCATGGCGAACTGATCTCTTCCGCACCAGGTACCACCCGGCGCAACCTGGAAAAGCCCTTCGGGGCAAGCGGAATCGCGCAGCGTGCAGTTCGCACTTGGCCACCAGCGCCGCGCGCAGCTATGGCTCCGACGTGGTGTTGTGCGCCCACCCCGGACGAACCAGTTCCGCCGCAACAACACCAACCGGAATCCGTTCGCCGGACTGGTGTCGGCCGGTGTGGCGACCGTGACGCTGGTCGCCAAGTAGCGTCAGGCCAGCGCGTCGTCGAGGGCTTTGGTGATGCGTTTGAGCGATACGGGGTGCGCGGTGCCCAAGGTCTGCGCGAAGAAGCTCACCCGGAGTTCCTCGATCATCCACCGGACGTCCGACAGCGCCGGGGAGGACGTGCCCGGGGGCAGGGACGCGAGGGCGGAGCGGTACTCCTGCGTGATCCACGCGATGTCGGCCGTGCGCTGGAGGTCGCGGGTGGGCTCGAGGGGGAGTTTTTCCAGGCGGCGCTCGATGCCGCGCAGGTAGCGGACGACGTCGGGGAGCCGCGCGGCGCCGGTTTCCGTCACGAAGCCGGCGTGGACCAGGGCGTCGAGCTGGGTGCGGATGTCCGTGAGCGATTCGGCGGGGCCGCGGGTGTCGGGCAGGCGGGTTTCGACGTCGTTGGCGGCGCGCAGGATGCGTTCCACGTCGGTCAGCACGGCCAGCACGGTCTCGTTCAGGCCGGCGCGCACCTCCTCCAGCAGAGCCGCGAAGCCGGCTTCGTCCCAGACCGGGCCGCCGGCCGCAGCCATCAGGGAGTCCACCGCGCAGTCGACGCAGTCCTCCAGCAGGGCCGCGACGCTGCCGTGCGGGTTGCGGTTCAGCACGAGCTTCGAGGAGTTCGACAGCGATCGCGTGATGAACTTCATCGGCGAGTTCAGGTTGAGCCGCAGCATCCGCCGGGTGCCGGCCCACATGGCGTGCTGCTGCTGGGCCGGGGTGTCGAGCAGCCGGACGGCCACGGACGCGCCCTCGTCGACCAGCGCCGGGTACGCCTTCACGTCGTGCCCGCGCTGCGTCGAGGCGAACACCTTCGGCAGCTCACCGAACGACGGTTTCGTCAACCCCGCCTTCTCGATGCTGTTGGCCGCCTTCGAAATCGTCTCGCGCACCTTCGGCGCGAGCCGCAGCTTCAGCACCTCGAGGTCCTTGCCCTCGGCCACCTTGCGGCCGCGCTCGTCGACCACGCGGAACGTCATCCGCAGGTGCTCCGGCACCGACGACAGGTCGTACGCCGAGGCCGCTACGTCGACGCGGCGCAGCGCGAAGAGCTCGTCGGACAACACCTCCAGCAGCGGACCGTCCGAAGGCGACACTCGCGAAAGGACATACGCCGCGGTGTCGGGCGCCGGCACGAAGTTGCGCCGCAACGCTTTCGGCAGCGATTTGATCAGTTGCGTCACCAGCTCCTCGCGCAGCCCCGGCACCTGCCAGTCGAAGCCGTCCGGCGTCACCTGGTTCAGCACCGGCAGCGGGAGGTGGACGGTGACCCCGTCGGCGTCCGCGCCCGGCTCGAACTGGTAGGTGAGCTTGAAGACCTGGTTGCCCTGCGTCCACGAATCCGGGTAGTCCGACTCGCGCACGCCGCCCGCGGTCTCGTTGATGAGCATGGACTTCTCGAACGACAGCAGGTCCGGGTCGCCGCGGCGGGCCTTCTTCCACCAGCTGTCGAAGTGCCGCACGGACACCACGTCGGCCGGCACGCGCTCGTCGTAGAAGTCGAACAGCGTCTGGTCGTCGACGAGGATGTCGCGGCGGCGGGCGCGGTTCTCGAGGTCCTCGACCTCGTCGAGCAGAGCGCGGTTCTCGGCGAAGAACTTGTGGTTCGTCTGCCAATCACCCTCCACGAGGGCGTGGCGGATGAACAGCTCGCGCGACAGCTCGGGGTCGATGCGCCCGTAGTTCACACGCCGGTCGGCCACGAGCGGCACGCCGTAGAGCGTCACCTTCTCGATCGCCATCACCGCGCCCTGCTTGCGCTCCCAGTGCGGCTCCGAATACGACCGCTTCACCACGTGCGCGGCCAGCGGCTCGACCCAGTCGGGCTCGATGCGCGCGTTGACGCGGCCCCACAGCCGCGAGGTCTCCACCAGCTCCGCCGACATCACCCAGCGCGGCTGCTTCTTGAACAGCGCCGAGCCGGGGAACACCGCGAACCGCGCGCCGCGGGCGCCGAGGTAGTCGCCCTTGGCGGGGTCCTTGAGCCCGATGTGCGACAGCAGCCCGGCGATCAGCGACGTGTGCACACGCTGCGGTTCGGCCGGGGTGGTGTTGAGCGAGATGTCCAACGGCTTCGCGAGCTGGCGCAGCTGGCTGAAGATGTCCTGCCACTCGCGGATGCGCAGGTAGTTCAGGTACTCGGCGCGGCACAGCCGCCGGAACTGGTTGCCCGTGAGCGCCCGCTGCTGCTCGCTCACGTACTCCCACAGGTTGAGGTACGCGAGGAAGTCGGACGTCGGGTCGGCGAACCGCGCGTGCTGCTGGTCGGCCGCTTGCTGCTTCTCCGCCGGCCGCTCACGCGGGTCCTGGATGGACAGTGCGGCGGCGATGATCATCACCTCGCGCACGCAGCCGTTGCGCGCGGCCTCCAGCACCATCCGCCCCATCCGCGGGTCGACCGGCAGCTGCGCGAGCTTGCGCCCGACGTCGGTGAGCCGCGAGGTGTCGGACGTCTCGAACGCGCCGAGCTCCTGCAGCAACTGCACGCCGTCGTTGACCTGACGGCGGTCCGGCGGCTCCACGAACGGGAACGCCGCCATGTCGCCCAGCCCGAGTGAGGTCATCTGCAGGATCACCGACGCGAGGTTCGTGCGCAGGATCTCCGGGTCGGTGAACTCCGGCCGGGATTCGAAGTCCTCTTCGGAGTACAGCCGGATGCAGATGCCGTCGGACGTGCGCCCGCTGCGGCCCTTGCGCTGGTTGGCCGACGCCTGTGAGATCGGTTCGATCGGCAGCCGCTGCACCTTCGTGCGGTGGCTGTAGCGCGAGATGCGCGCCGTGCCGGGGTCGATCACGTACTTGATGCCGGGCACGGTCAGCGACGTCTCGGCCACGTTCGTCGCGAGCACGATCCGGCGCCCGGTGTGGCGCTGGAACACGCGGTGCTGATCGGCCGACGACAGCCGCGCGTACAGCGGCAGCACTTCGGTGCTCCGCAGGTCCAGCCGGTTCAGCGCGTCGGCCGTGTCGCGGATTTCGCGTTCACCCGAGAGGAACACGAGGATGTCGCCGGGACCTTCGGCACTCAGCTCCGCGACGGCGTCGAGGATCGCCTGCGTCTGGTCGCGGTCCGCGTCGGCGTCGGGCTCCTCCGGGTCGACGAGCGGGCGGTAGCGGACCTCGACGGGGTACGTGCGGCCGGAGACCTCGACGATCGGCGCGTCGTCGAAGTGCTTCGAGAACCGCTCGGGGTCGATCGTCGCGGAGGTGATGATCACCTTGAGGTCGGGCCGGCGCGGCAGCAGCTCCTTGACGTAGCCGAGGATGAAGTCGATGTTGAGGCTGCGTTCGTGGGCCTCGTCGATGATGAGGGTGTCGTACTGGCGCAGCATCCGGTCGGTCTGGATCTCGGCGAGCAGGATGCCGTCGGTCATCAGCTTCACGAGCGTGTCCTGGCCGGACTGGTCGGTGAAGCGGACCTTGTACCCGACGGTCTCGCCCAGCTCCGTCTTCAGCTCGCTCGCGATGCGGTCGGCGACCGTGCGCGCCGCCAGCCGGCGGGGCTGCGTGTGCCCGATCTGGCCGAGGATCCCGCGGCCGAGCTCGAGGCAGATCTTCGGCAGCTGCGTGGTCTTGCCCGACCCGGTCTCCCCCGCGACGATCACGACCTGGTTACCCGCGATCGCCTTCGCGATGTCGTCCTTGAGCCGGCTGACCGGCAGCTCTTCGGGGTACTCGATCTTCGGCACGCTCGCGCGCCGCTGCTGCACGCGCAGCTCGGCGGCGGTCACGTCGGCGGCGATGCGCTCGGCCACCGCCTGCTTGTCGCGGGCCTTGCGCGCGCCGTCGATGCGCCGCCGCAGCCGGTGCTCGTCGCGCGACATCAGCTCCGGCAGCCGCGCGCGCAGCGCCTCGAGAGGGGATTGAGTGGACATACTTGGATCGAGGATAGTGGTGCGTGACCGGGCTGGCTCCTGAATATGC
Organism: Amycolatopsis sp. NPDC051903; assembly: GCF_044452505.1. Classification (NCBI taxonomy): domain Bacteria; kingdom Bacillati; phylum Actinomycetota; class Actinomycetes; order Pseudonocardiales; family Pseudonocardiaceae; genus Amycolatopsis; species Amycolatopsis sp. NPDC051903. The sequence continues at coordinate 69,432 of NZ_JBITBT010000036.1, forward strand.
CCAGGGTCTCCCACGCCCGGGTCACGGGCTCGGTGCGGGCTCCCTCCGCCTCGTCAGCCGCGCGGGCACCAGCCAGGTGAGCCGCTCCGAGCGCACGACCGCGAGCGGCCCGATCACGGCCAGGAGCAGCACGTAGCCCGCGACGAACGGCGCCACGCGGGCGTCGAGCCCCGCCGCGACCGCGAGCGTCGCCAGGACCAGGGAGAACTCGCCGCGGGTGAGCACGGTCAGGCCGATGTTCACACCCGCCTGCCGGTCGAAGCCGTGCAGCCGCGCCGCGAAGGCACCGGCGGCGAGGTTGAGCACCAGCGTGAGCGCCACCGCGGCGAGCACGGGCAGCACGACCGTCCCGACGGCACCGGGGTCGATCGACAGGCCGAAGATGAAGAAGAACAGCGCCCCGAACGCGTCGCGCAGCGGCAGCACCAGCTTGTGCACGCGCGGCGCGACCTTCGAACCGCCGAGCATCATGCCGACCATGAACGCGCCGATCGCGTCGGACACCCCGACCTCCTGGGCCACGGCAGCGCCCAGCACGGCGACGCCGACGAAGCACACGGTGAGCAGCTCGTCGTCGGCCGAACCGAACAGCCGCGAGACGACCCGGCCGCCCCAGCGCGCCAGCGCGGCGAGCACGAGCAGGAACCCGAGCGCCTTGCCGAAGTCGGCCAGTGCCGCGCCGAAGCCGTCGGCACCGCTGAGCACGGGCTGCAGCAGGGCGAGGTAGAGCGCCAGGAACAGGTCTTCGAGCACGATCACGCCCATGATCAGGCGTGCTTCGGGGTTGTTCACGCGCCGGGTTTCGACGAGGAGCTTGGTGACGATGGCCGACGACGAGATGCCGATCGCGCCCGCGATCACCAGTGCTTCCCGCGAGCCCCAGCCGAGCGTGAAGCCGAACGCCAGCCCGCCGCCGACGTTGAGCACCAGGTAGCCGAGCCCCGCCGCGGCCAGGCGTCTGCCACCGCGCGCGAGGTCATCGAGGGAGAATTCGAGGCCGAGGTAGAACAGCAGGAAGACGAGCCCGAGGCCGGCCAGGACCGCGAGCTCGCCGGGGTCGTCCACAAGGGACAACCCGGGGGTGTGCGGGCCGAACACGAAGCCGGCCAGCATGAACAGCGGGATCGTCGGCAGCCCGATCCGGGCCCCGACGCGCGCGACGACGCCGGCCGCCAGGAAAGCACCGCCGACGGCCAGCAGGGCATGACCGTTGGTCATGGGAAACCTCCAACAGCTGAGTACGGGTGGGCGCTGGTACTCAGGCGGCAGGAGGTGCGCGGGCGGCTTGCGCGGTGCTCGGCCGACGGCTGATCGCAGTGGCGGTGTCGGCGACGGTGATCCCCGGCTCGGCCGGCCGCGCGAGGGCGGGGCGGTCCGGAGCTAGCGCGGGCGGAACCGGTGGGGCGGCAACGAAGTGCGGTGACTGCTGGGCAACCAGCACCGGCTTCGCGTCGCCGTGGGACAGCGCGGGGTGCACCGGCCCGGGAACGGCGATCCCGAGCAGCAGCAGCGCCGCCACCAGGACGCTCAGGATGGACCGGTGCCGTGGCGCGGTGGCGGCGGCAGCAGTCATCGTCCGGTCAGTTTACCATCTCTTTAATGTCAACCGGCGGTCCATTGTGGACCTCGCCGGCAGCGGCCGCGAACCCGCTACCGTTGCGACCATGCCCACCGATGCCGCGTGCCGCTGCCTCGTCTGCGCCGGCTACGGCGATCGCGACCACCTCGACACCGTTGACACCGGCCTCGTCGCCCACGTCGCCGACCCCGGCTGGGGCCTGCTCGCGATCCCGGCGGACGAGGTCAGCGCGGGGTGGACGTTCACGGTCGGACTGTGGCACTCGTTCCGAACGCCGGAGCTCGCCGTGTTCGGACTCGACCCCAAGCCCGGCCTGGCTTTGCTCAACGCGATCGGCGAGCAGGTGGGCGCGGGCCTGCGCGTCGCCGCGGGCGACCGGCTGGCCGGGTTCCTCCGCAGCGGTGCGACCCTCGAGGTCCGGCAGGTCGACGAGGGCTGGCACGAAGCGTTCTTCGGCACGGCCCGCGGCTTCTACCGCGCGACGCGGCCCGCTGTCCCGTTCTTGCAGGTGGTCTGGCCGGACCGCGACGGCCGCTTCCCGGCGCAGGACGGGTTCGCGGTGGAGCTGGAGCCGTGCCAGCCGTGGCTGTGGCTCGCCCCGGCCGAGCACCCGCGCGGGCCCTGGACCGCCGTGCTCTGAGCGTCAGGCGGACCGTTCGGCGGCCACCTGCTCGCGCACGTCCGGGATGGTCTCGCCGATGAACACCCGCGACGCGCGGTCGTCGGCGCCGGAGAGGACGAAGGTGTCGAAGCCGCTGCCGAGGGCGTAGTCGGCGAGTTCGGCGGCGGACGGAGTGGCGCCGACGTTGAGGACGCGGCGGATCGAGCCCGGGTCGCGGCCGGCGTCGGCGGCCGCGGTGTCCACGGCGGAGGCCAGGCGGACGACCGACGCCGGGTCGTCGCGCAGGCTCACGACCCAGCCGTCGGCCAGACGGCCCGTGAGGCGCAGCGCGCGGGGACCGTAGGAGCCGAGCCAGAGGCCGATCGGCCGCGCCGGCACCGGGCCGGAGTGGGCGCCGGCGAGCGAGTGGAAGCGGCCGTCGAAGCGGAGGTTGCGCTCGCCGCTCCAGATCTTGCGGATGACGGTGATCGCTTCCTCCTCCGCGGCGAGCGCGTCGCCGGGGCTGCGGCGCGGGCCGCCGTAGGCGACGATCGCGTCCCAGAAGGCGCCGGCGCCCACGGCGAGGTCGAAGCGGCCGCCGGAGAGCAGGTCGAGGCTCGCGGCGGCCTTCGCCAGGACGGCGGGGTTGCGCAGCGGCAGGTTGGCGACGTCGGGGAACACGCGGATCTTCGTCGTCGCGCCGAGCAGCACGCCCATGAGCGAAAAGGTCTCGACGTAGCGGCGCTGGTAGGGGTGGTCCTGCACCGCGAGGTGCTCGAAGCCCAGCCGCTCCAGTTCGCGCGCGTGCTCGACCAGGGGATCGGCCGCGTCCGGCACCAGGAAGTAGCCCGTCGAGATGTCCCGTCCGAAGTCCGTCATCACCGCTCCTTCACGCCGTACACCCCCCTCAACCGCCCCGGCCGGGCGGGGATTCCGGCTGATCGGGCGAGCGGAAGTGACCCGGCGGTAACCTCGGGGCACGTGACGTTCGGGAGGCACGCATGGCCGACTACGACGTGGTGCTCTTCGGCGCCACCGGCTTCACCGGCACGCTGACCGCGGAGTACCTGGCGCGCAACGCCCCGGCCGGCTGCCGCTGGGCGCTGGCCGGGCGCAACCGCGGCAAGCTCGAGCGCCTGCGCGGCAAACTGGCCGCGATCGACGACCGGCTCGCCACACTTCCCCTGCTCACGGCCGACAGCGCCGACCCGGAGTCGCTGCGCGCGGTGGCCGCGGCGACCAAGGTCGTGGCGACCACGGTCGGGCCCTACCTGCAGTACGGCGAGCCGCTCGTGGCCGCGTGCGCGGCCGAGGGCACCGGTTACGTCGACCTCACCGGCGAACCCGAGTTCGTGGACCGCATGTACCTCGCCCACCACGCGAAGGCCACCGAAACGGGCGCGCGGCTCGTGCACTGCTGCGGCTTCGACTCGATCCCCCACGACCTCGGCGCGTGGTTCACCGTGCGGCAGCTGCCCGAGGGCGTTCCGCTGCAGGTGGACGGCTACGTGCGGGTCGGCGCCCTGCCCTCGGGCGGCACGTTCCTCACGGCGCTCAACGCGTTCGCCCGGCAGACCGAGGCGAACCGCGCGGCCAAGGAGCGCGCGGCGGCGGACCCGGCCCCGGCGGGCCGGATCGTGCGCACGGCGCTCGGCGGCCCGCACCGCGTGCCCGGCACCGGTCAGTGGGCGGTGCCGCTGCCGACGATCGACCCGCAGGTCGTGGGGCACTCGGCGCGCGCGTCCGCCCGGTACGGCCCGGACTTCCGGTACCGGCACTTCGCGGCGTTCGAGCGCCTGCCATCGCTGGCCGGGGCGGCGGCGGGCATGGGTGCGCTGTTCGCGGCCGCCCAGCTCGCGCCGGCGCGCGAAGGCCTGTCGAAGCTGCTCGCGCCCGGGCGCGGCCCGAGCCCCGAGCGGCGGGCGCGGTCGTGGTTCTCCGTGCGCTTCACCGGCGCCGGTGGCGGTGAGCAGGTGACCACCGAGGTCTCCGGCGGCGACCCGGGCTACGACGAGACGGCGAAGATGCTCGCCGAATCGGCCCTGTGCCTCGCCTTCGACGACCTGCCGCCGACCGCGGGGCAGGTCACCACCGCCACGGCCATGGGCGACGCGCTCATCGAGCGGCTCACGCGCGCGGGGATGACGTTCCGCACGCTGTGACGGGTGTCCTTTGAGGATGGTCCCCGGCGCGGGCCGCTGACTACAGTGGGGCCATGGCCCGTCTCACCCGCGCGGAAAGCCAGGCGCGCACGCGCGAGTTGCTCGTCGGCACGGCGAAGGAGCTGTTCCTGCGCGACGGGTACGCGCCGACGTCGCTGGAGAAGGTCGCCGAGGAGGCCGGCTTCTCGAAGGGCGCGGTGTACTCGAACTTCCGCGGCAAGGACGAGCTGTGCCTCGCCGTGCTCGACCGCATCCACGCCGAGCAGGCCGCGCTCGTGTCCGCCGCGCTGGCCACCGCCGACGGCGTCGACGGGCTGCTCGCCGCGTTCGAGGCCTGGGCCGAGCGCAGCATCGGCGACGAAGCCTGGACGGCGCTGGAAGTCGAGTTCGCCACCGGCGCCCGCCGTGACCCCCGCATCCGCGCCGAGCTGGCCATCCGCGACGAAGCCATCCGCGACACCATCGCCGGCCTGCTCTCCGCGTACGCCGAGCGCTTCGGCCTCACCCTGCCCATGTCGCCCGCCGACGCCGCCACGGCGTTGCTCAGCCTCGGCATCGGGCTGGGCGTGCAGCGCGCCATCGACCCGACGATCCCGGTCCACGTGCTGCCGGCGGTGATCCGGCTGTTCGCGGGAGATTCGCAGTCCACAAAGGACCAACCGCACGAGCAGTAGTCGCGATTCCGGCGAACTCCGCGCTGGAAACGGCCCGAACTTCACCGGACTCCCTCCGCGGCCACACGGGCGTGCACATTACGCGGTTCGTACCAGCGCCCGTACAACTCGTGCTTCGCCGAACACCGGAAACCCGCCCCACTGAGCGGCAAATCGCCGTTCCGGGGTTGACAACGCGCGAAATCGCAGCGCGAGTCACCGGCGCTCGTTCACACTCCTGAAACTCCGTTTGCCCCTTGCCCGCCAGGATCACACCCGGTTATCGTTGCGCTACGCCGCAGCAGCACCGAAGTCGCGATTTCCCCGGCCCGCCAGGGAATTCCCGGCTTCGTCCGCCTTGCCCACCTGTCACGGCCCAGCCCTGACACCCCTGCGGAAAGGGAATTCTCCCCATGCGCAAGACGATGCGGCCCGCGCTCGTTGCCGGCCTGTCCGTGGCGTCGGTCCTCACCATCGCACTCGCCACGCCCGCCCTGTCGTCCGCCACGCCGGCTCCCGCGCCGGTTTCGGCGGCGTCGGCCTTCGCCTCCGGCGGCGACCTCGCGTCGCCGGAGAAGAAGGAGATCGCGATGCAGCTGGTCTCCAGCGCGGAGAACTCGAGCCTCGACTGGAAGGCGCAGTACAAGTACATCGAGGACATCGGCGACGGCCGCGGCTACACCGCCGGCATCATCGGCTTCTGCTCGGGTACGGGCGACATGCTCGAACTCGTGCAGGCGTACACGAACTCCGTGCCGGACAACCCGCTGGCGAAGTACCTGCCGGCGCTGAAGAAGGTCAACGGCACCGACTCGCACGCCGGCCTCGGCCAGGCGTTCGAGGACGCGTGGGTGGCCGCCGCGAAGACGTCGCAGTTCCAGGCCGCGCAGAACAGCGAACGCGATCGCGTGTACTTCAACCCGTCGGTGAACCAGGCCAAGTCCGACGGCCTCGGCGCACTCGGCCAGTTCATCTACTACGACGCCATCGTGATGCACGGCCCCGGCGACAGCTCCGACAGCTTCGGCGGCATCCGCAAAACCGCGATGAACAAGGCGAAGACCCCGGCGCAGGGCGGGAACGAAACCACCTACCTCAAGGCGTTCCTCGACGCCCGCAAGGTGATCATGAAGCAGGAGGAGGCCCACGCCGACACCTCGCGCGTCGACACCGAACAGCTGGTGTTCCTCAACGCGGGCAACGTCGACCTGCACACCCCGCTGAAGTGGAAGGTCTACGGCGAACCCTTCGAGATCAACTAGATCGCGAGGGCCCCGGGCCGCCGCACCTCCCACGGGCGGCCCGGGTCCTGCCGTAGGCTCGCGCGCATGAGACTCGTGCTCACGTCGTTGTTCTCCGTTGCGCTGGGGGCGCTCGGAACTGGAACGGCCGACGCTCCGCCCACCCCACCCCCACCACTCCTGCCCTACCACGGCTCCGCGGACCAGATGGTCACGGTGACCGCGCCGGACGGCGCGTCGACCACGGCGACGCTGATCGCGTGGCAGCGGCACGGATCCCGGTGGGTCCGGTCACTCGGCCCGTTCCCGGCGTTCGTCGGCGCGCAGGGCATCGGCCAGGCGAGCGAGGCCACCTCGCACACGCCGGCCGGCGTCTGGACGCTCACCGAAGCGTTCGGCATCAAGCCCACCAACGGCACCCGATTGCCGTACCGCCAAGTCACGAACTCCGACTGGTGGGTCTCCGACGTCAAGTCGCCCTTCTACAACACGCACCACTCGTGCGCGCCGGGCACGTGCCCGTTCGACGAGTCGGCGGGTGAGGACCTCGGCGAGGCCGGGCCCGTCTACGACCACGCCACCGTGATCGACTACAACCGGTCGCCCGTGGTCCCGGGCAAGGGATCGGCGTTCTTCCTGCACGTTTCGTCGGGCAGCCCGACAGCGGGGTGCGTGTCGATCGCGGCCGCGGACCTCGACGCCGTGATGCGCTGGCTCGATCCGGCGGATCACCCCGTGATCAACATCGGGCTCAGTCCACAGTAGACAGCAGCTCGGCCGCGGGCCGCGTGTTGAGCACGCGCTCCGCGGTCAGCCCGGCCTTCTCGGCGCGCGCACACCCGTAGACCTGCCAATCGAGCTGGCCGGGTGCGTGCGCGTCGCTGTCGATGGCGAAGTCGCAGCCCAGCTCCACGGCCAGCCGCAGCAGCGGCATCGGCGGGTCGAGCCGCTCCGGGCGCGAGTTGATCTCCACCGCGACCCCGTTCTCGCGGCACGCGGTGAACACCCGCTCCGCGTCGAACGTCGACGGCGGCCGCTCCCGCGGCCCCTTCACCAGCCGCCCCGTGCAGTGGCCGAGCACGCGCACGTGCGGGTTCTGCACCGCCGCCACCATCCGCGGCGTCAGCTCCCGCGCCGGCATGCGCAGCTTGGAGTGCACGCTGGCCACGACGAAGTCGAGCTGCTCCAGCAGGTCTTCCCGCTGGTCGAGGGAACCGTCGTCGAGGATGTCGACCTCGATGCCGTGCAGCAGGCGAAACGGCGCGAGCTCCTCGTTGACGCGCGCGACCTCGGCCATCTGCTTGCGCAGCCGTTCGGCCGACAAACCGTTGGCCACGGTCAGGCGCGGCGAGTGGTCGGTGAGCACCATCCACTCGTGGCCGAGGTCGCGGGCGGCTTCGGCCATCTCCTGGATGGGGCTGCCGCCGTCGGACCAGTCGGAGTGGGTGTGGCAATCGCCGCGCAGCGCGGCGCGCAGCTCGCCGCCGTCCGGCAGGTCGGCTTCGGCGATCTTGGCCGCGTACGCGGGCACCCGGCCGAGCCACGCGTCCTCGATGACCCCGGCGGTGACCTTCCCGATGCCCTTGAGCGCCTGCAGGGTGCCGGAGCGCACGCGGCTCTCCAGCTCTTCCTGCGACAGGTGGTCGACGATCGCCGCCGCCTGCCGGAAGGCGCGCACGCGGTAGGTCGGTTCAGCCGCGCGTTCGAGCTGGAACGCGATGTCGCGCAGCGCGCGTGCGGGGTCCATGGGTTCCGTTGTACCCGGTCAGGAGCGCGGGGGCAGCTCGTGGAGCTCGACGTTCTCGAGCTTGCCGTCGCGGATCTCGGCCGTCTGGAACGTGCAGAACGGCTGGCGGCGGCGGTCGGTGGGCGAGCCGGGGTTGAGCAGGCGCAGCCCGCCGGGCGTCACCGTGTCCCACGGGATGTGGCTGTGGCCGAACACGAGCAAGTCGGCGTCGGGGAACTTCGCGTCGCAGCGCGCTTCGCGGCCCCTCGCGGCGCCGGTCTCGTGGATCACCGCCAGCCGCAGGCCACCGAGCGTGACCCGCGCGATCTCGGGCAGCCACTCGCGCAGCTCGGGTCCGTCGTTGTTGCCGTACACCCCGATGAGCCGTTTGGCCGCCACCGCGAGCTGGTCGAACGCGTCGAGGTCGACCCAGTCGCCGGCGTGCACGACGACGTCGGCGCGCGCCACCTCCGCCCAGACCTCCTCCGGCAGTTCCTTGGCCCGCTTCGGCAGATGGGTGTCCGCGAGGAACAGCAGCCGCACGGGCCTACGCCTCCTCTTCGCCGATCGCGGCCACGACGCGGTCGAGGAACGCGCCGATGTGCTTGCGCAGCAGCTCGGCCGCGCCGTCGGCGTCGCCCTTCCTGGCGGCGGTGAGCACGGCCTTGTGCTCGCTCCACTCCTTGCGCCAGCTGGGGTTCGCTTCCCAGCCGACCACACTGATGAGCGCGGCTCGGTCCCTGAGGTCGTCGAGCATCGACACCATCAGCGGGTTGCCGCAGCCGGCGTACAGCGCGCGGTGGAAGCGCCGGTTGAGCAGGCTGAGCGAGGTGTGGTCCTTGTCCGGCAGCGCCGCCTGCGCCTGCCTGAGCGCCTCGGCGGCTTCCTCGAACAGCTCGGGCGCGCCGGCCGCCACGGAGCGGCGCAGCGCCTCGGGTTCGAGCACCATCCGCACGTCGTACACCGAGCGCGCGAGCGCCCCGTCGACCACGCACACCGAAGCGCCGCGGTACGGGCTGAACGTGACGAGCCCCGAGTTCGACAGCACCTTCAGCGCTTCGCGCACCGGCGTCTTCGACACGCCGAGCCGCTGGGCCAGCTCGGCTTCCACGAGCGGCTGGCCGGGGAGCAGCTCTCGGGTCAGGATGCCGCGGCGGATCTCCTCCAGCACCACCTCGGTGCGCGAGGCGGGCAGGCTGAACGTCGGTGGCATCGGACACTCCAGGCTCGCTCGGTCTGCCCAGTCGAACAGACCAACATTCAACCAAACGGCCGCGGACGGTGCCCGCGAGCCGCACGGCGAACTGTGATCATATATCAGATGCCATACTGCCCGAAGAGACGAAAGGCGGCCCGGCCATGAAAACACCGGAGGACCTGCGCAGCCACCGCTGGTTCGGCGGCGACGAACTGCGGAATTTCAGCCACCGCGCCCGGGCCCGGCAGCTCGGCTACGAACCGCAGGAGCACCTCGGCAAACCGGTGATCGGCATCCTCAACACGTGGAGCGACATCAACCCGTGCCACATGCACCTGCGCGAGCGAGCCGAACAGGTGAAGCGCGGTGTGTGGCAGGCGGGCGGTTTCCCGCTGGAGTTCCCGGTGGCGACGCTGTCGGAGACCTACCAGAAGCCGACGCCCATGCTCTACCGCAACCTGCTGGCGATGGAGACCGAGGAGATCCTGCGCTCCTACCCGATCGACGGCGCGGTGCTGATGGGCGGCTGCGACAAGACCACGCCCGCGCTGCTGATGGGTGCGGCGAGCGCCGGGCTGCCCGCGATCTTCGTACCGGCCGGGCCGATGCTGCGCGGCCACTGGCGCGACGAGGTGCTCGGCAGCGGCACCGACATGTGGAAGTACTGGGACGAGCGCCGCGCGGGCACGATCGGCGACCGCGAGCTGTCCGAACTGGAGCGCGGCCTCGCCCGCTCCCCCGGCCACTGCATGACGATGGGCACGGCGTCGACGATGACGTCGGCCGCCGAGGTCCTCGGCCTCACGCTGCCGGGCGCGGCGTCGATCCCCGCCGTCGACTCGGCGCACCACCGGATGGCGGCCGCGAGCGGGGCCCGGGCCGTCGGCCTGGTGTGGGAAGACCTGACCATCACGAAGGTAGTGAACGAGCACGCGTACGCCGACGCCATCACCACCGTGCTCGCGCTCGGCGGCTCGACCAACGCCGTGATCCACCTGATCGCGATGGCCGGGCGCAGCGGCCTGTCGCTCAGCCTGGCCGACTTCGACGAGATCGCGCGCCGCGTGCCCGTGCTCGCCAACATCCGCCCGGGCGGCGACTGGCTGATGGAGGACTTCTACTACGCCGGCGGCCTGCCCGGGCTGCTGTCGCGGCTGACGGACCTGCTGCACACCGACCGCGTCACCGTCTCCGGCCACACGCTCGCCGAAACGCTGGAAAGCGCGCGCGTGCACAACGACGACGTGATCCGCCCGCGCGACAACCCCGTCGCGGCGGAGGGCGGGGTCGCCGTGCTGCGCGGCAACCTCGCGCCGTCGGGTGCGGTGATCAAGCACATCGCCGCGACGCCGGAACTGCTCACCCACACCGGCCCGGCCGTGGTGTTCGACGACTACGCGGACCTCAAGAAGCGGATCAACGACCCGTCGCTCGGCATCACCGCGGATACGGTGCTCGTGCTGCGCGGCTCCGGCCCGCTCGGCGGCCCCGGCATGCCCGAGTACGGCATGCTCCCGATCCCCGACCGCCTGCTCGCGCAGGGCGTGCGGGACATGGTGCGCCTGTCCGACGCGCGGATGAGCGGCACGTCCTACGGCGCGTGCGTGCTGCACGTGGCCCCGGAATCGCACGTCGGCGGCCCGCTCGCGCTGGTACGCGACGGCGACCTGATCACGCTCGACGTGCCCGCCCGCACGCTGCGGCTCGAGGTCGACGACGAGGAGCTGGCGAAGCGGCGGGCCGATTGGTCTCAGCCTGCGCCGCGGTTCGAGCGCGGATACGGTGCCCTGTACACCGAGCACATCACCCAAGCCGACGAGGGCTGCGACTTCGACTTCCTGGCCCGCGCGGGCGCCAACCCGGAACCCGACGCCCGCTGACCGGTTTGTTCCTCCAAGGGGCACTAGTCCGGCATGTCCGGCTCAGCCCGTACCCTGTGCCCGGGACGCAGCAACCGGGGAGGGTCGAACAGGTGCCGTACGAACCGCACTGGCCGGAATCCGACGATGACCAGCAGACGGAAGTCCTGCCGGTCGTCGCACCTTCGGCCGGGGCCGAGCCGCCCGGTACCGACGGCGAGTCGCGCCCGGGCCTGCGCAAGGCCGGGTGGATCGCCGGTGGCGTGCTCGCGGTCCTGCTGGTCGTGTACCTGATCGACCTGCTGACCAGCCAGGGCAGCGTGCCGCGCGGCGTCACGGTGGCGGGGGTCGACGTCGGCGGCCTCGACCGGCCGGTCGCCGAGCGCGAACTGCGCAGCACGATCGAACCGCGGCTGACGCGGCCGCTCACCGTCACCGCCGGGGCGGCGCGCACCACGCTGTCGCCGACGCTCGCGGGCCTGCGCCTCGACTGGTCCTCGACCCTGGACCAGGCCGGCGACCAGCCGCTGAACCCGTTCACGCGGCTGGCGTCGTTCTTCACCACGCGCGAGGTCGGCGTCGTGTCCCACGCCGAGGGCGACCGGCTCGACCCGGCGCTGGAGGACCTGCGCGGCCGGGTCGACCGCGACGCCGTGGAGGGCACCGTGCGCTTCGACGGCACCACACCCGTCGCCGTGCCTCCGCAGCACGGGCAGAAGCTCGACGTGGCCGCCGCGAAAGCCGCCGTGCTCGGCAAGTGGGCGTCGGGCGAGGAGCTCGCGCTTCCGGTCGTGCCGACGCCGGTACGGACCACGCCCGAGGGCGTGCAGGCGGCGCTGGAGCAGTTCGCGAAGCCCGCGGTCGCCGCGCCCGTGACGATCAAGGGCGAGGGCGCCGACGCGACGCTGCAGCCGCGCGACATCGCGGCGGCGCTCACCTTCACCCCGGCCGACGGCGGCGGGCTCGCACCGAAGCTGGACCAGAAGAAACTCTCCGACGCCGCCGGCCCGCAGCTGAAGTCCACCGAAAAGGAGGGCAAGGAGGCAACCATCGGGTTCAGCGGCGGGCAGCCCTCCGTCGAGCCGTCCGTCGACGGCAAGACGGTGGACTGGGAGCCGAGCCTCAAGCCGCTGCCGGACGTGCTCAAGCGCGCGGACCAGCGCGAGCTCACGGCCGTGTACAAGACCACCCCGGCGAAGGTGACGACCGAGCAGGCCAACGCGCTGGGCGTGAAGGAGGTCGTCGGCGAGTTCACCACGAAGGGGTTCGCCGCCGACTCGGGCGTGAACATCCGCGTGGTGGCGCAGAAGGTGAACGGCGCCATCGTGAAACCGGGTGAAACCTTCAGCCTCAACGGGTTCACCGGCCCCCGCGGCAAACCGCAGGGTTACGTCGAGGCCGGCGTGATCGAGAACGGCGCCCCGGCGCGCGAAGTCGGCGGCGGCATCTCGCAGTTCGCCACCACGCTCTACAACGCGGCGTACTTCGCCGCCATGAAGGACGCCGGGCACAAGGAACACAGCTACTACATCAGCCGCTACCCGGCGGCGCGCGAAGCCACCGTGTTCCAGAACCCCGACGGCGCCAGCGTCATCGACCTCAAGTTCACCAACGACTCCGACACCGGCATCGCGATCCAGACCATCTGGACACCGTCGTCGATCACGGTGAAGCTGTGGGGCACCAAGCGCTACACCGTCGAGTCGATCCCGGGCGAGCACACCAGCCCGACGCCGCCGTCGACCAAACCCGGCCCCGCCGAGAACTGCCACGCCTCCGAAGGCGCACCCGGTTTCACCACCACGGACACCCGGGTGCTCAAGGACGCGTCGACGGGGCAGGAGGTCTCGCGCCACACGCGGACCGTGCGCTACAACCCGCAGCCGAAGATCACCTGCGGCTCCTAACCCAGGCCGAGGAGTTCGTCGGCGTTGCCGTGGGCGATCTTCGCGCGGTCCTCTTCGGACAGTGCCGCGTCGGCCAGGAACGCGGCGGCGCCGTCGTTGCCGATCAGCGGGAAGTCGACCGCGTGGAGGATGCGGTCGGCGCCGACGGTGTCCACGCAGTAGCGCAGCTTCGCCTGGTTGAACATCCCGCTGGGGGTGATGAACACGTTGTGCCGCAAGTACTCCCGGAACGTGCGGTCGAGCCGGGTGAGCCGCTGGGGCATCGCCTCGTCGAGCCGGTCGAGGTAGAACGGGATGAACTCGCCCCAGTGCCCCAGGATGAACTGCAGGTCCGGGTAGCGGTCGAGAACGCCGGAGAGGACCAGGTGCAGGAAGTGCACGGCCGTCTCCTGGTGCCAGCCCCACGCCGCCAGCCGGAACGCCGCGGACACGCCGGGCGCGAACTCGCCGGCGTAGTTGGCGTCGCTGACCGCGTGCGGCGGCGGGGCGGGGTGCAGGTAGATCGGCACGCGCAGCTCGCTCGCCGCGCGCAGGATCGGGTCGAAGCGCGACTCGTCGAGGAACTGCCCGTCGGTGCGGCCCATGATCATCGTGCCGACGAAGCCGAGCTCGCCGACGCAGCGGCGCAGTTCGGCGGCCGCCGCGTCCGGCACCGCCGTGGGCAATGTGGCGAACGCGGCGAACCGGCCGGGGTGGGCCTGCACCGCCTGGGCGGCGGTGTCGTTGGCGGCCCGCGTCAGCGCGGGCGCGACCGCGGCCGGCAGGGACGTGTTGAGGCACGAGAGCACCTGCGTCGAGATGCCGTTGCGGTCCAGGTCGGCGATCCGGGCGGCGCCGAGGTCCGGCATCAGGTCCGTGCGCTCGGTGTAGGGCATCCCCGTGCCCGCGCCGAACACGGTCTCGTACCCGGGGACGAGCTCGGCCAGTCCCGGCCACGCCGCGGCGGACACCGCCGGGTCGGACCAGTGTTCTTCGAGCGTGACGATCCGCATGGCCAACCCCGTTTCGATCTTGGCTGTCTCCCTCCAAGGTGAGCTCCGGCGACGATAAACTCCAACACTTGCTTCTGATCAACCGATCAGTGCGACTGATAGGAGCGGCGATGGAGCTGCGGCACCTGAGGTACTTCGTCGCCGTCGCCGAGGAGGGCGGGTTCAGCCGGGCGGCGAGCCGGCTGCACGTCGTCCAGCCGACGCTGAGCATGCAGATCCGCGACCTGGAACGCGAACTCGGCGGCGCGCTGTTCGACCGTGGCGCGCGCCGGACCAGCCTGACCGCGGCCGGCCGGGCGTTCCTCGTCGAAGCCCGCCGCGTCCTCGCCCAGGCCGACCGGGCCCAGGCCACGGCCCGGCTGGCGCTGGCCGGCGAGACCGGCACCGTGCGCATCGGCGTCGCCGGCGCCACGGTCCTCGCCGACCTCCTGGCCGGCCGGCTCCGCGCGTTCCACACGGCCAAACCCCGCGTCCAGATCTGCCTGCAGGAAGCCGGCCCGCAACGCCAGCGCGCCGCCATCCTCTCCGGCGAACTCGACGTGGGCTTCAGCGCCCTCCCCGCGCCCCCCACCGACCCCCGCCTGGCCTCGACGCCCATCGGATCCCTGTCGTTCGTGGTCGCCCTTCCCACCGGGCACCCCTTGACCCGGCACAAAACGCTGACCACCCACGACCTCCGCGACGAGGACCTGATCGAGTACTCCCTGGGCGGCAACCCCGACGACGCACCAGCCGAGGTGCTCTCCCAAGCCGCGCTGAAACCGCGCCCCACCCCCGCCCGCTACCGCGCCGACACCACCCTCACCGTCCTCGCCCTCGTCTCCGCCGGCGCCGCCGCCGCCATCGTCCCGGCCGGCGTCCACCGCGCCGCCGTCCCCGACGTCGAGTACCGCCCCCTCACCGACCCGAACCTCACCGTCGACTTCCACCTCTTGCACCGCAGCGACGAACCAGACCCAGCCGTCACCGCCTTCCTCAACACTTGACCGCGCCACGAAACCGCCACCCAACGAAGCCCCCACCCCGCACCAAACCCGCCGCTACCCCAGGCGACGCACCCCCACCTACGACACCGCCGCAAAACCAAGCACCGAAGGATGCACCCAGCCCCTGCCCGGCACCCCGAACGACGACGCACCACGCGCATACGCAACCGCCGCCCAACAGACCCACCGAGGATGCGCCCAGCCCCTGCCCACCACCTCGAAAGGGCGACGCACCACGCATACGACACCGCCGCCCGACCGCCCAACTGAGGATGCGCCCAGCCCCTGCCCGGCACCTCGAATGACGGCCCACCACGCGCATACGCAACCGCCGCCCAACCACCCCACTGAGGATGCACCCAGCCCCTGCCCGGCACCTCGATCCGAAGCCTCCACACGGCCGCCGACCCCATGTCAAGGCACGCTTTCCCGCCTTGACACGGGGTCAGCGGCCGTAGTCACACTCAAGCTTCGGGGTGCCTACGCACCGCAACACGCCCCAGCGCAGGACCGCATCCCCACCACAACGCAACCGCACCCACCCAGCGACGGCCCGCGCCCAACCCGACGCAAACCCCCCCCAAAACACCCCCACCCACCACCCCTCCAACCAACCTCCCCCAAACACCCAGCACACCCACCTCAACCCGCGTAACCTCCGATCCCAGACCGCAGAAGGGGGCACTCGTGGCCGATGACGCCGCAATGGGCCTGTACGGGCTCACCAAACGATTCGGCACCACCCTCGCCGTCGACAACGTCACCCTCGAGGTCCCGCGCGCCTCGTTCTTCGGCCTGGTCGGGCCGAACGGTGCGGGCAAGACGACGTCGTTGTCGATGGCCGTCGGCCTGCTGCGGCCCGACGCCGGGCAGGCGCGGGTCTTCGGCGTCGACGTCTGGCGGGAGCCGGAGCGGGCGAAGAGCCTGATCGGGGTGCTGCCCGACGGACTGTCCATTCCGGAACGGCTCACCGGCCGCGAACTGCTCACCTACATGGGCCTGCTGCGCGGTTTGGCGCCGTCGACCGTCGCCGAGCGCGCCCAGGAGCTGCTGGGCGTGCTCGAGCTGATCGAGGCCGAGCGCACGCTCGTGATCGACTACTCCGCCGGGATGCGCAAGAAGATCGGGCTCGCGATGGCGCTGCTGCACGGGCCGCGCCTGCTGGTGCTGGACGAGCCGTTCGAGGCCGTCGACCCGGTGTCGGCGTCGACGATCCGGACGATCCTGCAGCGCTTCGTCGCGTCCGGCGGCGCGGTGGTGCTGTCGAGTCACGTGATGGCGCTCGTCGAGCAGCTGTGCAGCCACGTCGCGGTGATCACGCGCGGCCGGGTGGTGGCCGCGGGCGCCGTCGACGAGGTGCGCGGCGGCGGGAGCCTGGAAGACGCGTTCGTGCACATCGTGGGCGGGCGGACCGGCGGAGCGGAAGGACTGTCGTGGTTGGCGTCCTCGTCCGACTGAAGCTGCGCGTCCTGCGCAACTCCCTGCGCGGGCGCCAGGTCGCGGGCATGGTCATCGGTGGCGTGATCGGCCTGGCCGCCGCGGTGCTGACGATCGTGCTGGCCGTCGTGCCGATCCGCGGCGGCAGCGAGATCACCGTCGACCTGCTGACGTCGGTGTACGCGGCGTGGGCGGCCGGCTGGGTCCTCGCGCCCATCGCCACCGGCGGCGGAGACGACACGCTGCGCCCCGAGCACTTCGCGCTGCTGCCGATCGGGCGCCGCAAGCTCGCCGTCGGCCTGCTGGCCGCGAGCTTCGTCGGCGTGACGACGGTGGTCAGCCTGATCGCGTTCCTCGGCCTCTTCGTCTACGGCCTGCGCCTCGGCGCGGGCGCGGCACTGGTCGGGCTCGTGTTCACCGTGCTGCAATTGGCGTTCGTGGTGCTGCTGTACCGCGTGGTGATGGCCGCGCTCGGTGCGCTGCTGACGTCGCGCAAGGGCAAGGAACTCGGCATCATCCTGGTCGCGCTGACCGGTCTGTCCGGTGTCGGCGTGAACCTCGCGATCAACAGCCTCGGCCCCGCGATCATCAACGGGCGCGTGCCCGGTTTCGTGAACGTGGTGCACGCGCTGCCCTCCGGCTGGGGCACGGTCGCCGTGCACGCGGCGGGCACCGGCGACTGGGGCACCACGCTCGGGTTGCTGGTCGCGATGCTCGCGGTGCTCGCCGTGCTGATCGCCGCGTGGGGCGCGCTGCTGGTGCGGCAGGTGACGAGCCCGTCGTTCCGCGGCGCGTCGCGCACGAAGGTCCGGGTCGAAGGCGCCCGCGCGCGCCGCGGCCTGCTGCCGCCGACGCCCGTGGGCGCCGTGGCGCGCAAGGAACTGTTCACGTGGTGGCGCGACGCGCGCCGCCGCGTGGCGCTGCTGTCGACGCTGATCGTCGGGGTCGTGGTCACGATCCTCCCGGCGCTGTCCGGCGGCGGGCGGCCGGCGATCGTGCCCTACCTGGGTGTCGCGGTCGTGTTCTTCGCGTGCATGCAATCGGGCAACCTGTACGGCTTCGACGGCAGCGCGCTGTGGCACACGCTCACCGTGCCGGGCGCCGAGCGCGCCGACGTCCGGGGGCGGCAGCTCGCGTGGACGCTGATCGTCGCGCCGGTGGCGCTGGTGCTGGCCGCAGTCCTGCCGGGCGCGGTCGGCGAGACCGGCGCGTATCCGTGGGTGTTCGGCTTGGTGCCCGCGCTGCTGGGCGCGGGCGCGGGTGTGCTGATGCTGCAGTCGGTGTTCCTGGCCTTCCCACTGCCCGACCAGCGCAAGAGCTCGAGCCCGTGGTCGTCCGGCGGACGGCCGGGGTGCGCGCGGGTGCTGCTGATGTTCGCGACGATGCTGCTGATGGCCGTCGGGGCGCTGCCGGTGCTCGCGCTGTGCATCGCCGGCGCCGTGACGGATTCGCCGGTGCTGCAGTGGCTCGGCGTGCCCGTCGGGATCGCGGTCGGCGCTGTGCTCGCGTGGTGGTGGGGCCGGCTCGCGCGGCAGCGGCTCGTCGCCCGGGGCCCCGAACTGCTGGCGACGGTGTCGAAGGAACGCTGAGCCCGGGCCGCGGGTCGGCTGACCCGCGGCCCGGGCCGGTTCAGGGCAGCGCGGCCAGCGAGTCGGCGAGCGTGGCTTCGGCCAGCTCGTTGTCCACCATTTCGCCGGACAGGTAGGCACCGTAGGCGGGCAGGTCGAGGTGGGCGTGGCCGCACAGGGCCGTGAGGATCACCTTCTCCTCCCCCGTTTCCTTGCAGCGCAACGCTTCCCGGATGCAGGCGGCGAGCGCGTGCGTCGGCTCGGGTGCCGGGATGATGCCCTCCGCACGGGCGAACCGCACGCCCGCGGCGAAGCACTCCTGCTGCCCGACGGCGAGCGCCTCCAGCAGGCCCAGCTCGTGGATGTGCGAGATGAGCGGCGACATGCCGTGGTAGCGCAGGCCGCCCGCGTGGATCGGGTCGGGGATGAAACCGTGGCCGAGCGTGTGCATCTTCAGCAACGGCGTGAGGCCCGCGGTGTCGCCGAAGTCGTACGCGTACGTGCCGCGCGTGAGCGTCGGGCACGCAGCGGGCTCGACGGCGCGGATCACCGGGTTCATCCGGCCGGCGAGCTTCTCGCGCAGGAACGGGAAGGCGAGGCCACCGAAGTTGGACCCGCCGCCCGTGCAGCCGACGAGGACGTCCGGGGTGTCACCGGCGAGCTCGAACTGCTTGAGCGCCTCCTCGCCGATCACGGTCTGGTGCATCAGCACGTGGTTGAGCACGCTGCCGAGCGCGTAGCGGGCGTTCGGGTCGGCCGCGGCCTGCTCGACGGCCTCGCTGATGGCGATGCCGAGGCTGCCCGTGGATTCCGGGTCGTCCGCGAGGATCTTGCGCCCCGACTCGGTGAGCGCCGACGGGCTCGGGTGCACCGTCGCCCCGAAGGTCTCCATCATGAGCTTGCGGTAGGGCTTCTGGTCGTAGGAGGCCCGGACTTGCCACACCTCGCACTCGAGCCCGTACTGCGCGCAGGCGAACGCGAGCGCGCTGCCCCACTGGCCGGCGCCGGTCTCGGTGGTCAGCCGCGTGACGCCCTCCGCCGCGTTGTAGAACGCCTGCGGCACCGCCGTGTTCGGCTTGTGCGACCCGACGGGGCTCACGCCTTCGTACTTGTAGTAGATGCGCGCCGGGGTGCCCAGCGCCTTTTCCAGGCGCCGCGCCCGGTACAGCGGCGAGGGGCGCCACAGGCGGTAGACGTCGCGGACCTCCTCGGGGATGTCCACGTACCGCTCGGCCGTCACCTCCTGCGCGATGAGCGCCTGCGGGAACAGGGGCGCCAGATCGTCCGGCCCGACGGGCTCGCGCGTGCCCGGGTGCAGCGGCGGTGGCGGCGGCTCGGGCAGGTCGGGCACCACGTTGTACCACCGCGTCGGGAGATCGGCTTCGTCAAGGATGTACTTCGTCCGCTCCGCCATCGCGCCTCCTCGCGTCCTGGAATCCTCAACATAGATCGCGTCACGGTCCGTGGCCAGTCCGGATTTTGGTTGTCCACAATGGAATCATCCGGGAGGAAAGTTGCCCACTCGGTCTGACCGTCTGCCACTCGACGACGGCACCGGGTCGCTACCCGTGTGGCTACCCACCGGCGGCTCCGGCCCCGGCCTGGTGCTGATCTTCGGGCCCGACGCGTAGTTGTCCGACGTGGCCGCTTCGCTGGCCTCGCTGGGTTACGTGGTCGCGGTGCCTGTTCCACCACTTCTCCCCCGGCTGGTCTTCATCGCACGACTCTGCCGGAGTGGCCCGGTCGATGGAGGTTTCGTCGCAGTTCGACCCAGCGCTGGGCTTGTCGGACGCGCTGGCCACCCTGGCGCACCTTCGCTCGCTGCCGGAGGTCGGCCCCCGCGCCGGCGCGCTCGGCTTCTGCCTGGGCGGCTCACTGTCCTTCGCCGCCGCGGCTGCTGGGATCCGTCCACTGCGGTGTCGTTCTACGGGTCCACGGTGGCGAGGCAGGTCGAGCTGCTTTCGTCGGTCTCGTGCCCGATCCAGCTCCACTTCGGTGGGGGGACCCGTTCATTCCGCGTGCCGATGTGGCCGTGGTGGAGGAGGCGGTGGCTTCGCATCCCGGCGCGGAGATTTGCGTGCAGGAAGACGCTGGGCACGCGTTCCACAACAACGTGGCCCCGATGTTCCACAACCCGGAGGCGGCAGAGCGAGCTTGGGACCTGACGACCGACTTCCTCAGACGGACGCTGCCTGCGTGAAGTCAGCGCGGGAAATCGTCGTTGGCAACCCCTTGTGCCCGGTCACGGTACGTGAGCTCAGGCTCCGCCAGCGAGCAGGTGGGTGGTGAGCTCCTCGCGCATCGCCGGCCAGTTGTTCCGGTTAGCCCAACAGGCGTTGAACATGGCCCGCGCCAGCGCGTCGACGGGGTCATCTGCCAGGTGTGAGCAGACGGCGGCGAGTGCGTGAGCGCGGGCGCACAGGGCGCGCTCCTGACTGGTGTCGGCGTTTCGGCGTCTGGCGGCGGCGCGGAGTCTTGCCCGGGCGTCGAGCCTCGTGTCCGGCGGTTGACAGCGGTTCCAGCGCAGCTCGAGGCCGTCTCGGTAGTCCTGGTGCGCCCGAGCGGCGATCTGATCACGGCGCTGGATGCGCTCAAGCGCGGGCAGGGAGTCCGCGTTGTCGGCCAGGGTGCCCAGTACGGCGGGATCGTCGACGCCGGCCGCTTCGCAAGCGCGGGTCGCCGCCAAGGCGATCAGCGTCCGCAGGTTCTGGCGGTTCGTCTCAGGTATGGCCGCAGCGATGTCGGGCGCGTTGATCAAGAGCCAGGAGCTGGACATTTCGAATCTGGCGGGGTCGACGATCACCGAGGCAGTGTGGCTCTGGACGGACCAGTCCTCGGTCACGCGCACGCCGCTCACTCGCTCCAGAAAGGCGAGCGCCTCAGCGCACTTCCGATAGGGGTCGTCGAAGTCGAGATCGTCGAGGAAGCGGCCAATCGCTTCCGGCGCCTCCCCCTCCGGAGGACGACCGGTGACAAAGTCGAAAGCGGCCAGCACCCGACCGTCTTGAGCGAGGGTGGCTCGGCTGGCGAGATTGACGTTCCAGTACACGCTCGCGGCCACCGTGCCGGATGACAACCGGGCCAGGACTCTGGGCTTCGCGCCGTGGGACCCGTTGTCTTCGGCCAGCAGTGTCCAGCCGTCTCGGTGGTCGGCAACAACGACGGCGAGGTCGTCCGGATAGGCGTTGACGCTGATCTGGCCGGCGACCGCCAGAGTGATTTCCCGACCTGCTGGGACCCCGTCAAAGCGATGCAACGCCTCGTCGACGGACAACCCGCGCACTGCGGTGAGACACAATGCCTCGGCCGGAAATGCGTGAGCGTGCAGCAGAGCCGCGTAATGCTCCACCGCGTCGGGGCGGACGGTGGGGACGGGCAACTGCATGGAACCACTCTTCCACATGCTTGCGGTCGTCCAGACGACCGTCTGTCTGACGCTGGCGAGTGGACGTACAACAGGCGGTTCGGCCCGCGGTCGGATGTTGCCGTGGTGGAAGCGGCGGTGGCTTCGCACCGGGGCGGTATCAAGCCATCCGTCAATGCCAGACGGGGGTGTGTAAACCGCCTGCGAGAGGGCCGTCCAGCGGGTAGGTTCGCCACTCGCAAGGGGCGACGACGCAGAAGAGGTCGGTTCACTGCCAGCCGCAGGAGACGATCACGTGCCTGACAACGAACTGTCGGTGTTGTGGAGGGAGCAGTGGCCGGGGTGTTCCCGATGGCGGACACCTTGAAGCTCGCTTACCCGGATCGATGGGTACGTTTCCACAGCCTGCCCGAGTCCAAGCGTTATGCCGAGAACGAAGGCGAGTACGACATCGTGCTCCGCCGCTACAACTCGGTCCTGGACGAACTCTTCCGTGGACAGGAAGTTCGGATCGTCACAACCAGTTGGTCGGACCATCCCGAACCGCCGTCCCGACCGGCGCCTCATCTGCGATGGCACCGCGACGCCCACTATTGGATGTCTGTGCGCACCGACGAGGATGGAACAAACCCGGACTGGGGTTGACCCGTTTTGACGGACAGGGTCGTTGAGGTGTGGTTAGGCTACGTGGCGTGTGGTTGTTTCGTAGCGGGCGGGGCTGAGGTAGCCGA
>NZ_JBITBT010000037.1:0-25554 GCF_044452505.1 Amycolatopsis sp. NPDC051903
CCATCTCCAGCACACAAGATCAACTACACGACCGTCGAACCAGAGCCTAACCGACACGCCGGTGACTACCTAACGAAGTGTTGTTGCAGTACTAAGGCAACCACTCACTTGGCACCACCCGCCGCCAACTACACAACAGCCAGCCGGCAACGGCACCAATGAAGTGACCGACTCGCCCGCTAACGCAACCATTCAGATGGCGCCACCCACGGCCAACTACGCAACAGACAGCTGGCGACGGCGCCGATGAAGTGATCGACCCGCCCGCTAACCCAACCACCCACCTGGCACCACCCACCGCCAACTACACAACAGCCAGCCGGCAACGGCACCGATAAATTGATCAGCCGACCCGCTAAGGCAACCACTCACTTGGCACCACCCACCCCCAACTACACAACAGCCAGCCGGCAACGGCACCGACGGAGTGACCGACCAGCCCCTGCCCTGCTCCCCGATACGAAGCCAGAACGCGGTTCGGGGCCTCTTGTCAAGGTACGCTTTCCCGCCTTGACAAGAGGCCCCGAACCGTAGTCACAATGGGGCTTCGGGGAGCGTCCGAAGTGAGTTCCTTCGCCGTAGGCGACATCTTTTCGCCTACGGCGATTCGCCGAAGGCGAAGAATTCCCTCCGGGAATTAAAGACCGAGGGGAACGGCCCCCCGTCCATCTATCGTTCTACGGGACTCACCTTGTGTCAAGGCGGGAAAGCGTACCTTGACACAAGGTGAGTCCCGTAGAAGAGGCTGGGGATCGGGGGCGGGGGAGGTGTGGGTGGTTCCCCTCGGGTAGTTGTCGGTGCGTTTTCGTGTGGTTGGGTGGGAGTCGTTTTTCTACCGCACGAGCTTCATTACCGCACGATGTTGCGTTCAAAAAGCTTCCGGGCCCAGAAATACCCACCCAGCGAGATGGCGACGCACCAGCCGATGCCGAGTGCCACGTTCGTGGTGCTGGTCGTGGTGCCGTGGAGCAGGGCGCGGAGGGTTTCCATGACGGGGGTGAAGGGTTGGTATTCGGCGAACCAGCGCAGGGCGGTGGGCATGGAGTCGGTGGGGACGAAGCCGCTGCCGAGGAACGGGAGCAGGATGAGGGGCATGGGGAGGTTGGAGGCGGTTTCGACGCTCTTGGTGACCAGGCCCAGTGCGACGGTGAGCCAGGTCAGGGCGAAGGCGAGCAGCAGGAGCATGCCCGCGACGCCGAGCCACTGCAGGAAGTTCGCTTCGGTGCGGAAGCCGATGGCGAAGGCGATGCCGAGGATCACCACCACGCAGAGCATGGCCTGGATGATGCTGCCGAGGACGTGGCCCGTCAGCACGGAGCCGCGGCTGATGGCCATGGTGCGGAAGCGGGCGATGATGCCCTGGGTCATGTCCATGGCGACGGAGATGGACGTGCCCTGGACCGCGCCGCAGACGGCCATGAGGATGATGCCGGGCGTCACGTATTCGAGGTAGGCCGTGCGGCCGCCGCCGGTGCCGCCGAGGCCGGCGCCCAGGGTGCCGCCGAAGACGTAGACGAACAGCAGCAGGAAGACGACGGGCATGAGCAGCAGCATCAGCGTCATCGACGGGTAGCGCAGCATGTGCTTGAGGTTGCGGCGCAACATGGTCGAGGAATCGCGCAGGGCGTGGGTCATCGGACTGCACTCCGTTCGGTGAGGGCGAGGAAGACGTCGTCGAGATCGGGCAGGTGCACGGACAGCTCGCCGACCTCGAGCTGAGCCGAGTCGAGCTTGTCGAGCAGGGAGCGCAGCGACTGGACACCGCCGTCGCTGGGGACCTGCAGGGTCAGGGCGTCGTCGTCGCGGGTGGACGACGGGAAGAGCGACGCGGCCGAGCCCAGGGTGGGCACGTCGTCGAAGCGCAGCCGCACGTGGCCGCCCGGGATGAGGCGCTTGAGCTCGTCGGCGGTGCCCTGCGCGACGAGCCGGCCGTGGTCCAGCACGGCGATCCGGTCGGCCAGCTGGTCGGCCTCCTCGAGGTACTGCGTGGTGAGGAAAACCGTGACGCCACCGGCGACGAGCTCGCGGATGATCGTCCACATCGTCCGGCGGCTGCGCGGGTCCAGACCCGTGGTGGGCTCGTCGAGGAAGATGATGCGCGGCACGCCGACGAGGCTCATCGCGAGGTCCAGGCGCCGGCGCATGCCGCCGGAGTACGTCGATGCGAGCTTGTGCCCCGCGTCCACCAGGTCGAACTGCTCCAGCAGCTCCGCGACGCGCCGGCGCCCGGCGGCCTTGCCGAGGTGGTGCAGGTCGGTCATCAGCCGCAGGTTCTCCTCCCCCGTCAGCAGGTCGTCGACGGCCGAGAACTGGCCCGTGACGCCGATGGCGGACCGCACGCCGTCGGGGTCGGCCGCGAGGTCGTGCCCCGCGACGCGCACCGCGCCGGCGTCCGGCGCGAGCAGCGTGGACAGGATCTGGACGGTCGTGGTCTTGCCCGCGCCGTTGGGCCCGAGCAGGGCGAACACGCTGCCTTCGGTGACGTCGAGGTCGATGCCGTCGAGCACCGTCTGGTCGCCGTAGGCCTTGCGCAGGCCCGTCGCCGTGATGGCTGAGGTGGTCATGTGGCCCCCGTTTCTCCGTGGTGCGACCACGGTCGCCGACGGCGCTGACACCGCCCCGCGCTCGCGCTGACACGGTGCTGACACGGGTTACGGTGGTCTGGTGAAGGTGTTCGTAACCGGAGGCACGGGCGCCGTCGGCGGGCACGCGGTGACGGCGCTGGTGCGCGCAGGACACCAGGTCAGCGCACTGGCCCGCACCCCGGCGTCGGCGGCGCTGCTGGCCGCGCGCGGCGCTCGCCCGGTGCGGGTTTCGCTGTTCGACGCCGCGGGGCTGGCGGTCGCGTTCGACGGGCACGACGCGGTGGTGAACCTGGCGAGCGCGCTGCCGCCGATGTCGCGCTTCCTCTTCCGCAGCGCTTGGCGACGCTGCGAACACGTCCGCACGGAAGGTTCGGCCGCCGTCGCCGAGGCGTGCCGGCGGGCGGGCGTGGGACAACTGGTGCAGGAGTCGGTGTGCCTGCTGTACCGCGCCGACGGCCCGGCCTGGGTCGACGAGGACACTCCCGTCGACCACTTCCCCGCCGCGCGTGGCAACCTCGCCGCCGAAGCCAACGCCGCCGGCGGAACCGTGCTGCGGTTCGGCTGGTTCTACGGACCGGGCGCGCGGCACAGCGAACAGCTGCTCGCGCTGGCTCGCCGCCACCTCGTCCTCGAGCTGGGCCCGCCCTCGGGCTACTTGTCGACCGTCAACGTCGTCGACGCCGGCGCCGCGGCCCTCACGGCCCCACCCGGCACCTACAACGTGGTGGACGACGCGCCGCTGACGAAACGCGCCTTCAGCGACGCCCTGTCCTCCGCCGCCGGCGCCCGTCCGTGGCTGCGCGGCCCGAGCTCCGCCGCCCTGCTGTTCGGCGATCGCCTGACCTCGCTGACGCGGTCCCTGCGGGTGCGGAACACGCGTTTTCGTTCGGCGACCGGGTGGGCGCCGCGGTACCCGAGCGCACGCGAGGGGCTGGCCGCGATGGCTCGATAACCGTCGGTTCTCGACAGCGGAACAACCAGCTCTTGGACTCCTCACTCCCGCCTGCCTAGCGTTGCCCGCATGACCACCTGCGTCCTCGTTCCCGGGGCCTGCCACGGCGGCATGGTGATCACCGGCGCGGCCGACCGGGTGCCGGACCTCGTGGACGCGCTGGTGTACGTCGACGCGTTCGTGCCGCGGGACGGGGAATCGTGCTGGGTGCTCACGGACGACCGGCAGCGTGAGTGGTACCTGAGCGTCGCCGAGACGGGGTACGCGGTGCCGCCGCTGCCGTTTTTCGACCCGCGGGCGTCGGCGCACCCGTTGGCGTCCTCCCTGCAAGGCATCCGGCTCTCGGGTGAGCTCAGCCGGTTCCGCCGGCGCGACTACGTGTACGCGAAGGAGTGGGACGGCGGTTCCCCGTTCGAACCGACGTACACCCGGCTGAAGGACGATCCACAGTGGAACGTCCACGCCCTGGACGGCAAGCACGACCTGATGCGCGACGCCCCCGAGGAGCTGCTGCGCATCGTGCTCGAGGCCGGCTGACGGGAGCCCCGGCGGCGTGGTGCGATGGGCGGCATGGAGATCCGGGAGATGCGCGCGTTCGTGGCGGTCGTCGAGGAGGGCGGGCTGTCCGCGGCGGCCCGGCGGCTGCACGTGAGCCAGCCGGCGGTGTCGCAGACCGTGCAGGCGCTGGAGCGCCAGCTCGGGGTGCAGCTGCTCGTCCGCAGCAACGCGGGCGTGCAGCCGACCGACGCCGGCCGGACGCTGCTGACCGAGGCCCGTGCCGTGCTCGCGCGGCACGACCAGGCGGTGGCGGCCGTGGCGCGGCACGTCTCCGGCAACACGCTGCTGCGCATCGGGATCCCGCTGGAGCTGCCGCCGGACCTCCTCTCGCGCGCGCTCGCCGACCTGGCCGGCGCGTTCCCGGACACGCGCGTGCAGGTCGTGCACGCGGCGACGACCGGCCAGCTCGACCTGCTGCGCACCGGGGAGCTGGACCTCGGGCTCCTGCGCGAGCACCCCGTCGGCCCGGAGCTCGACGCGATGCCGGTGCTGGAGGAGAAGCTCGGGGTGCTGCTGTCGAAGGAGGACGCCGAGAAGCTCGCCGGGCCCGGCGGGGTCCGGCTCGACGCGCTGGCCGGGCTGACGTGGATCGGCTTCCCGCGCGAAGGCAGCCCGGCCTGGTACGACGAGATCGTCGCCATCTTCCGCTCGCACGGCCTCGAAGCCGGCACCGAACCAGCCGCCAGCCCCGCGCTCATCGCCGAGCTGAAGCTCGCCGCCGTGAGCGCGGGCGGCGCGTTCACGCTCGCGCCACCGAACTGGACGCAGCCCCTGCCGGAACAGGTGGCGTGGTGCCCGCTCGCCGGCGCGCCGCTCGTGCGCCGCACGTGGGCGGTGTGGCCGGCGTCGTCGCACCGGCGCGACCTCGGGCACCTCGTGGCCGCGCTGGACGCCTTATAGCCGCCATAAGCCGCCCGTATCGCCAGGTCGGAAGCCTTTTCGCCGGGAAGCGCTTGAACGAGTCGGCCGCGCACCACGGCGCGGCGGAACTCGGGAGATGACCATGACGGCAGAACTGTCGGGAACCACGGCGCTCGTCACCGGCGCGACGAGCGGCATCGGCCGCGCGACCGCGGTGGCGCTCGCCAAGCTCGGCGCGCACGTGCTGGTGAGCGGCCGCGACGCGGGCCGCGGTGAGCAGGTGGTGCAGGAGATCGTCGCGGCGGGCGGGCAGGGCGCGTTCCTCGCCTCCGACCTCGCCGACGCGGAATCGGCGCGGGACCTGGCTTCGCGCGCCCTCGCGGTCACCGGGCACGTCGACGTCCTCGTCAACAGCGCGGGGATCTTCCCCTTCGGGCCGACGGCGGAGACCACGGAGCCGGACTTCGACTCGGTGTACTCGCTGAACGTGAAGGCCCCGTACTTCCTCGTGGCGGCTCTCGCGCCCGCGATGGCCAAGCGCGGCACGGGATCCATCGTCAACGTGTCGACGATGGTCGCGGAGTTCGGCGCGGCGGGCATGGGCCTGTACGGTTCCAGCAAGGCCGCGCTGGAGCTGCTGACCAAGTCGTGGTCGGCGGAATTCGGGCCCAGCGGCGTCCGCGTCAACGCCGTGAGCCCCGGTCCGACGCGCACCGAAGGCACGGCGGAAATGGGCGAGGGCCTGGACAACCTCGCGTCCCTCGCCCCCGCGGGCCGCCCCGCCACCCCGGACGAGATCGCCGCCGCGATCGTCTTCCTCATCACGGGCGGCGCGAGCTTCATCCACGGCGCCGTGCTGCCGGTCGACGGCGGACGGGTTGCGGTGTAACGGAAACCCCACCGGTGCCGCAGCTCCCCCGGCCAGGCGGAAACCGCCGGCCGGGGGCGCCCTCGTGCGCGAACCGGTGCCGGGCTACGCGGCGAGCGCCGGCACCTGCTCCCCGTCGACCGGCGGCTCGGGCGGCGTGCCGTCGCCGAACGGCCGGCCGCCGAGCTGCTCGCGGCCGTGCGGCGTCAGCCAGCCCGACGGGTCCGGGCCCGCGGGGATGATGCCCGTCGGGTTGATCGAGCGGTGCACCACGTAGTAGTGCTCCTTGATCTGGTCGAAGTCGGTGGTGTCGCCGAAGCCCGGCGTCTGGAACAGGTCGCGCGTGTAGGCCCACAGCACCGGCAGTTCGGTGAGCTTCTGCCGGTTGCACTTGAAGTGGCCGTGGTACACCGCGTCGAAGCGGACCAGCGTGGTGAACAGGCGGACGTCGGCCTCCGTGATGGTGTCGCCGACGAGGTAGCGCTGCGTCGCAAGGCGCTCGGAGAGCCAGTCGAGCCGGTCGAACAGCTTCGTGTACGCCTCTTCGTAGGCCGCCTGCGTCGTCGCGAAACCGGCCTTGTACACGCCGTTGTTGACGTCGCTGAACACCTTCTCCGCGACGTCGTCGATCTCGTCGCGCAGCGCCTGGGGGTACAGGTCGGGCGCGCCCTCGCGGTGGTGGGCCCGCCACTCGAGCGACAGGTCGATCGTCATCTGCTTGAAGTCGTTGGTCACGACCTGGCCGGTCGGGATGTCGACGATCGCCGGCACGGTGATGCCGCGCGGGTACTGCGGGTCGCGCTTGAAGAAGGCCTCCTGCAGCCGCTCGATGCCCAGTACCGGGTCACGGCCGCCGGGGTCGAGGTCGAAGGTCCAGCTGCGCTGGTCGTGCGTCGGCCCGCAGATGCCCATCGAGAGCACGTCCTCGAGGCCCAGCAGGCGGCGCACGATGGCGGCGCGGTTGGCCCACGGGCACGCGCGGGCGATCACGAGCCGGTAGCGGCCGGGCTCGACGGGCCAGCCGTCGCGGCCGTCGGCGGTGATGCGGTCGGCGAGGTAGTTCGTGTCGCGCTTGAACTCGCCCTTCGCTGCGGTTTTGGCGCTGTCGGCAGTTGCGGCACTGTCGGCGGTCATGTCACCACTTTCGTCGGAGGTTCACTCGGGGCACTGCTGTCCCGGCGGCTCCAGCGCGGCGGCCAGCCGGGCGAGGATCGGGCCCGCGCCGCGGACCTCCTCGGGACTCAGGTGGTCGAACAGGTGCGACCGCACCCGCGCGAGGTGCCCGGGGTACGCGGCCTTGAGCTTGGTCCGGCCCGCTTCGGTGAGCCGCGCGTTGGCGGCGCGCCCGTCGCTCTCGCACTTGACCTTCTCCACGAGCCCGCGCTTGACGAGGCTGTCGACGACCCGGCTGATGCGGCTCAGCGACAGCGCCGTCGCCTTGGCCAGGTCCGTCAGCCGCAGCCACCCCTCGGCGGCCTCCGACAGCGACACGAGCACGGTGTAGTCGGTCATCGAGACGCCGGTCTCGTTCACGAACTGATCTTCCAGCACCCTCGGCAACACGGTGATGATCCGCGTCAGCGGTCGCCACACGGCCTCTTCTTCCCGGGTCAACGGGACTCTGTCCACCACACGAGTAGTCTACCGGAATACTTGCTCGCGCAATCACGTTTGATGCGTTAGTGTCCAGTTGAGCCCTCAACCAAGTGGCTGGGGGAGCGAACACCGGAGGAAGAGAAACCATGACCAGCGCGACCACCACGTACCCGCAGCTGACCGGCGAGTACACCATCGACACCGCCCACAGCCGCATCGGCTTCGTCGCGCGCCACGCGATGGTGACGAAGGTCCGCGGTGCGTTCAACGAGTTCGACGGCGCCTTCTCCCTGAACGGCGACGAGCCGGCCAAGTCGAGCGCCACCGTCACCATCAAGGCGCACAGCATCGACACCCGCAACGCCGACCGCGACGGTCACCTGCGCAGCAACGACTTCCTGTCGATGGACGAGTACCCGGAGATCAAGTTCGTGTCCACCGGGATCACCCAGACCGGCGACGCCAGCTTCGACGTGACCGGCGACCTGACCATCAAGGACGTCACGCAGACCATCACGATCCCGTTCGACTTCGAGGGCTCGGCGAAGGACCCGTTCGGCAACGACCGCGTGGGCTTCGAAGGCTCCACCACGATCTCCCGCAAGGACTACGGCATCACCTGGAACGCCGCGCTCGAGACCGGCGGCGTGCTGGTGTCCGACAAGGTCACCCTCGAGTTCGAGATCTCGGCCATCAAGAACGCCTGAGTCTCGTCACGAACCCCGGGTGACCGGGTCGCGCTGGGCCGGCTCACCGATTTCCTCCGGTGAGCCGGCCTGCGGCGTTTCTAGGACTGTTCCACCAGCGCTTCCCCGAGCCGGCGCCAGTGCGGCATCGCCGTAGCCCCCGGCGGGGTCCCGATCACCTGCACGCCGACGTGGTCGGCCCCGGCGTCGAGGTGCCGGCGCAGCTTCGCGACGACGGTGTCGACGTCGCCCCAGAACACGAGGTCGTCGACGAGCCGGTCGCTGCCGCCGTCAGCGAAGTCGGCTTCGGCGTACCCGAGGCGGCGGAACTTCGCGACGTTGTACTTCGACGTCAGGTACCGCTCCAGGTGCTCACGCGCGACCGCGCGGGCCCGCCCGGCGTCGGTTTCGAGCAGCACCGCGTGCTCCACTCCGAGGAACGCGTCCGGGCCGAGGATCTCCCGCGCCTGCGCGGTGTGGCCGACGGTCACGTGGTACGCGTGCGCCCCGTCGGCCTTGTCGCGTGCGAGCTCCAGCATCTTGGGCCCGTACGCCGCCAGGATCCGGCGGATCGGCTGAGCCGGCGCCGGGTTCGGCGTCTCGACGGCGGCCATCTCGTCGAGGTAGGCGGCCATGGCGGCCAGCGGTTTGACGTCCGGCCGCGCCCCGCCGAACCCGAGGCCGAGCACGTGCCGGCCCGGGTACGCGTCTGCCAGCAGGCACGCGGCACCCTGGGCCGCCCGCGCGTCGCGCGAGAAGATCTGCGCGATGCCGTTGACCACTCGCAGCCGGCTGGTGGACGCGAGCAGGAAACCCGCGTGCGTCAGCGCTTCGCGGCCCAGCAGCTCCGGGATCCAGACCGCGGGCCACCCCCGTTCCTCCAGCTCCTGCACGGAGTCGCGGACCAGCGCCGCGGGCTGGTGCTCGAAGTCGAACGTCCAGATCCCGAACTTCCCCATGTCCTTCTTCACGTATCGAAGTATCGCAGAATTACGATCTGAAGGGCAACCATGCAGGTCAGCGGAGGTACGACGGGGAATTACAGCGTCTGGCCGAGCGAGGAGACCAGCTCGGCGATGCGGTCTTCGTCGCGCTTGTAGTGGGTCCACTTGCCCACGCGCGTCGACCGGACGAGCCCGGCGCGTTCGAGCTCAGCGAGGTACGCCGACACGGTCGACTGCGCCAGCCCGGCCTTCGCCTGGAGGTAGCTCACGCACACGCCGGCTTCGTTCACGCCGTTGTCGAGCGGGAAGTGCCGTTCGGGCTCGCGCAGCCACGCGAGCAGCTGCAGCCGCACGGGGTTGGCCAGCGCGCGCAACGCTTTCACCACACCGGGATCCGGCGTCACCACGGCTGTTTCCACTCCCCCAGAATACGCGCGGCTACCGGCCCGCACTGGCGCGCAGGTTCTCGATCGCCACGTCCAGCGCGGCTTCCAGGTGCACGGACGAGCCCGTCGACAGCAGCATGATCACGCCGCCCTGCAAGCCCGCCAGCAGCGCCGACGCCGCGCGGTCCGCGTCGAGCGCCGCCCCGACTTCGCCCGCTGCCTGCAGGTGCCGGATCCCCGCGGCCAGCTCCGTCAGCCAGCGCTCCATCAGCTGCGTCGAGACGGCCTGCGCGCCCGGGGTGTTGCGGCCGATCTGCGACATCACGACGTTGAGCGGACAGTGCTGGCCCTGCTCGGTGTAGTGGGCGACCACGGTGTCGCGCCAGGCCCGCCAGTCGGCCCACGTGTGCAGCGCGCGCAGGTACGGCTGTTGCGACCCGAGCACCTGCTCGGCCTCGAACTCGGCGACGGCCAGCAGCAGCTGTTCCTTGCCGTCCGGGAAGTAGTGGAAGAGCTGGCTCTTGCTCGTGCCGGTGCGGGCGCGGACGTCGTCGAGCGTCGTCGCGAGCACACCGCGGTCGCGGATCTCCGCCGCGGCGCCCTCGACGATCCGCAGCCGCGTCGCGGCACCCTTGTTGGTGAGCGTGCGGGTCACGTGTCCTCCCGAGCCATCTGGACCGACGGGTCCACTTTAGCCCGGATCAGTACGCCGTGCCGCCGTCCGACCAGTTCGTCTGGCCGAAGTCCTCGTCGTCCACGGGCGCGCGGCGCGGGCGGGGCTTCGGCGCTTCGGCCACGGGCGTGGCGGCCGGCTCGTCGACGGGCTCGGGGGCCGGCGCCGCGTCCGGGACGCCGTTCGGCCAGACGCACGGCGAGGTCGCGCCGAGGTACAGCTTGCCGAGGTCGTTGGCCTGGATCGACATGTCGAAGCTGTCGGAGGCGTTGCGCGCGAACACGTACTGGTCGCTGGGCCGCTTGTCGGTGACCACCGTGAAGCCGTGCGCGCGCCACCAGGCGACGACGGCGTCGAACTGCGCGCCGAACGAAGCCACCGCCAGCCCGGTGATCTCGTAGGTCACGGAGATCTCGAACCGCCCGGGCGGACCGTCGTCGGTCGGGTCGGTGCACTCCGCGCGGTTCTGGGAGAACAGGGTGCGCGACGCGGTGGCCGGCAGCGCCCCGAACGCTTGGCGCACGTAGTCCTCGACCCGGTCGTGGGCCTGTTTCTCGGTGATCGTGGATTCCATGGCCCCACCTCCGGGGGAGCAGGCGACAGTGGTCAGCAGGACGGCGAGGGCGGTCAGCGCCCGGACGCGGCTCACCCCGGTTTCCCCGCGATGATGCGGCCGAAGCTGCGCAGCGAAGGACTGCCGTCTTCCCAGTACTCGCTGTGCGCCGCGCCGGAGAGCCCGCCCTCGTACCACGGGCCCTTCGTGCCGGGCGCGGAGTCGAAGACCTGCCCGCCGAAGCCGGAACCGGCCGGGTCGGGGCCGAGCGCGACGTCGTGGCCGGGGACACCGACGTTGGTGATCTTGATCAGGTCGTGCTCGGCGACGGTCGAGTGCACGTGCCGCGCCACCTGGTCCTGCGGGACGCCGTCGAGGTGCAGCTGGTTCGCGTGGTCCACGCCGACGCCGGGGCTCGCGACGAAAACGACGTCGTCGGCGTTGAGGCCGCCGTCGCGCGCGGCGTGGCCGACGACGGTGGTGCCGTAGCTGTGGCCGAGCACGGTGTTGTGCGACGGGGCGCCGTCGTGGGACGCGCGCAGGCCGTCTTCGAACTTCGACAGGTCGGCTTTCCCGTTGTCCGCATAGCTCTGGCTCGCCGCGTCCCACAGTTCGTCGGGTGCGTCGTAGCCGGCCCAGGTGATCACGGACGGGGACGGCGAGCCCGCCATCGTCGCCGACTGCCACATCTTGTCCGACCGGCTGAGGTCACCGCCGATCTTCCCGAGCTCGCTGCCGGTGCCGGGCACGTAAGTGGCGACGTCCGTGGCCGTGTCGGGATTACCCGCGGCGACCACGGCTTTGCCGTCACCGCCGGTGTCGAGCGCCAGCAGGTAGGCCTGCGGTTTCCCGGGTCCAGTGGCGGCCAGCCGGGTGCTGATGTCGTTCAGACCACGCAGCTTGGCCTTCGCGGCGTCGCTCGGGTCCTTCTGCAGCCGGGCCGTTTCCCGTTGCAGGACAACGCGGTTGGCGGCGTCGCGGTCCTTGGCGGGCACGCCGTCGAGGTTGCGGACGAGGTCGGGGTTGTCGCGCAGGATCGCGCCCTGCGCGGTGACCGGCAGGCTGTCCCACCACGCGCGGTTGTCGCCGGGGGTGCCGCCCGGCGGTCGGCCGATGGTCGACAGGCCGCTCTGCGCGGCGCCCGCGTCGGCCGCCTGCGCGAGTGAAGTCGCGCCCTGGTCGGTGATTTCGCCGTCCGCCGCGCGCTCGAGGACGGCCGCGAAGTCGGCGTCGACGTCCGTGGCCTGGCGCAGGATCTGCTCGACGCGGTCGGTCAGCTCGACGCGGATCCGGTCGTCGGG
This sequence comes from Amycolatopsis sp. NPDC051903, assembly GCF_044452505.1. Lineage (NCBI taxonomy): Bacteria > Bacillati > Actinomycetota > Actinomycetes > Pseudonocardiales > Pseudonocardiaceae > Amycolatopsis > Amycolatopsis sp. NPDC051903. The sequence continues at coordinate 11,964 of NZ_JBITBT010000037.1, forward strand.
GGCCGCGCCGGGACCGGGCACGGTGCTGATCGACCCGCCGTCGTCGATGGCGAACCCGTTGTGCGCGGCCAGCTCGTCGGTGTCGCGGACGTCGGCACTGAGGCGTTCGACGGCCAGTTGCGTCTCGTGCGCGGCGCGGCGCACGGCGGACGCCTCGGCGACCAGCTGCTCGAGCCGGGTGGTCAGCGCGGTGCCCCGCGCCCGCGCGGCCGTCGCCGCGTCGCCGGTCCAGCCGTCGAAGCGCGACATGCCTTCCACGTCACCGTCGGCCGCGATCAGCTTGGCGCACCGGTCGTTCAGCCCGTCGGCGACCGAACCGATCGCGGCGGCGTCCCAGCGCCGCACGTCTCCCCAGGTGATCATCGGCCCTCCGAGCGCAGGCCCTCGGCCGCCGAGTTCTCGGTGCGGCGGTAGGTTTCGGCGGCGTCGTCGAGCTGCGTGCCGTACGCGTCGGTGTCCTTCACCCACTGCGGGACGGCTGCACCCCAGACGTCACTCAGCCGCGCCGCCGCGGAAACGCTCGGGCCGCCCGGCATTCCGGCGGCTGTCCCGCTCAGCGGTCCACTCAGGTCCACCGGCCGCACTGCCGCCGCGGCGCGGTGCGCGTGTCCCGCCGACTCCCCCACGCTCGCCGGGACGACCTCGAACCCCGCACCCATGCGTACCTTCTTCCCCCGAGTGCTCAGACGACACCGTACGACGAACGGCCCTACCGCGCGGTTCCTGAGCGGTGCCGGAAATCCTCATTGTCCGGAAAACCTCGCCTGACCTGCGCAATCAGCTCGTCCTGGCATCCACATATGTGAACAGCAGTCACGTGACTGAATAGTTATCAGCCGGTGTATTGCCCACCGCTGGGCAGCGTGTGAACGTGTACGGCGAAGTTCGCCGGAACGCGCCGGCGGGGACCAGCGGCTGAACGGCCGGTAACGGGAAAGGCGTTGCCGGCGGGGGAAACAGCCGCTTCGCAGCCCTGCGCTGCGGAGTTCCGGCGCGCCCGGTGCAAGCCAGGAAACACCGGCTATTCGAGACCCACCCCGCTCGGCCCGACGGCGCTGGCCACCCCCCAGCGAACCGGACGGGCCGGCCAGCCCAGGAAAGAGACGGCTCGGCAATGACACAGACAGCCGCGGCGCGGCGGCCCATCAACAGGATCACGTTGTACTTCTTCGGTGCCCTCGGCGGCATCCTGTTCGGTTACGACCTCGGTGTCATTTCCGGTGTTCTGCCGTTCATCGGCAAGACCTGGAACCTGACCGGGTGGGACAAGGGCGTGATCACGGCCAGCATTTCGGTCGGCGCGATCTTCGGAGCCCTCTTCTCCTCGCGGATCAACGAGAAGCTGGGCCGGCGCCGCACGATCATGGTGGCCGCGGTCATCGTCATCATCGGCACGATCGCGGCGAGCGTCTCACCGACGTTCGTCCTCCTGACCATCTCGCGCCTGGTGATCGGCGTCGGCATCGGGCTCTCGTCCTCGACCGTGCCGACGTACCTGTCCGAGCTCGCGCCGGCCCGCCTGCGCGGGGCCATGGGCGCGCTCAACCAGATCTTCATCGTGCTCGGCATCCTGATCGCGTTCCTCGTGAGCTACGGGCTCGGCTCGTCGGGCAACTGGCGGCTGATGTTCGCCGGCGCCATCGTCCCGGCGCTGATCCTGCTCGTAGGCCTCGTCTTCCTGCCCGAGACACCCCGGTGGCTGCTCGCCAACGGCCACGAAGAGCAGGCGCGTTCGGTGCTGCGCAGCTCCCACGGCACGGGCGTGAACGTCGACGAGGAGATCGGCACCATCCGCGAGGTCATCCGCCTCGACACGGAGTCGGCCAAGACGCGCTTCCGGGACCTGTGGGCCCCGATGGTGCGGCCGATGCTCGTCGTGGCGCTGCTGCTCGCGGTCGGCCAGCAGTTCAGCGGGGTCAACGCGGTCAACGCGTACTTCCCGACGATGCTGATCGGCCTCGGCTTCGCCACCCAGGCGGCGCTGCTGTCCGGTGTGCTGCTGGGGATCACGAAGTTCCTGTTCACCGCGTGGGTGGTGTTCGTCGTCGACCGCTGGGGCCGCAAGCCACTGCTGCTGATCGGCAACGTGCTCATGGTCATCACGCTCGTCGCGGCGGGCTTCATCGTGATCGAGGTGAACGACACCAACACCAAGGGCATCCTGATGCTCGTCGCGATGGTGCTCTACCTGGTGGGTTACGAGCTCGGCTGGGGCGCCGTCGTGTGGGTCATGATGGCGGAGGTCTTCCCGCTGAAGGTCCGCGCCGCGGGTATGGGCATCAGCAGCGTGGTGCTGTGGGCCGCGACCGGCATCATCAGCGCGATCTTCCCGATCATCTCCGACCCGGGTGCCCTCGGCCTCGGCGGCTCGATGTTCCTCTTCGCGGGGATCAACGTGGTGCTGTTCGGTCTCACGAAGTGGCTGGTCCCGGAGACCAAGGGCCGCACCCTCGAGCAGATCGAGCTCGACCTGCGCGGCCGGCACGGCGCGCGCGCCAAGGCCGAGGCGGCCTGACCCGGCGAAACCGCGACGGCCGGGGTGGGCGGGATCTTCCCGTTCCACCCCGGCCGTCCGGCTTTTCCCGGCCGGTACCGGGTCCACTTCGGACAAGATCGCCCCGCGCGGTTGGCACGGTGGTGATCACGGTGCTTCACTGCCATCAGGACGCGAGGAGGTGGCGGCATGACCGAACCGGGCGGGTTGCCGGGCCGGCACCGCCTGCCCGACGCGCCGGAGGACGACACCGACGCCCTGCCGCTCGTGCGGCCGTACGCGAGGTCGCGCACGGCCGCCCGCGTCACCCACGACCTCGCCCTCGAAACATTGGTCTCGACCACCGAACTGGGCCACCGGCTGAGCCGCCTGTTGCGGGAACCGTACGGCAGCGCGTGCGAGCTGTGCGTGTCCACGGTGTCGGTCGCCGAGCTCTCCGCGTACCTCGGCCGGTCGATCGGCGACGCCCGCGAACTCGTGGACGACCTGGTCAACGAAGAGCTGCTGCACGTCCACCCGCCGGTCGGCGCGTACGACCCGGAAGCCCGCACGGTGGTGCTCGACCGCGTGCTCGACGGGCTCGACCACCTCTAGCGCGCGGGTATCCTCGGCGCGGTGACGACTGCGCTGGCCCGGTTCGACCGGTGGATCAGGAACGAGTTCGTCGAGCACAACACCGCGCTCGAAGAGGCGTACTTCGCCGAACGGCGCGAGGTCCTCGACGGCCGGCCCGAGCTGGACCGGCTCAAGCGAACCCTCGTGACCGAAGGCGACCACCTGATCGGCGGCGTCCTGGCCGAGGACGCGCTGCCGGTGCCCGAGCACGAGAAGTACCAGCTGCTGGGGATGGTGGGCTACCACCTCGCCGCCTGCCGAAGGCACGAATCGGTTGCCGCGGACGCCGAAGCGCTCTCCGCCGCCTGGTCGCTCGCCCTGCGGCTCGGGTCCTCGCTGGGGGTGGCGCCGCGGTTCGTCTTCGCGCACCAGGCCATGTACAACCCGGCCGCCGGCGGGCGGTTCCAGACGTTCACCTCGCTCGAGGACGAAGCCGTTTTCCTCACCAACAACGGGTTGGGGGTCTTCGCGTACCAGCGCGCGGCCGCCGCCGTGCAGCGGATCACGACGATCGGGGTGTCGAGCCCGTTCGCCGGGCCCCTGCTGGAGGCGGCGCGCGCGGCGCTCGACGAGGTGCTGCGGTTCAACCAGGTCCTGGCGAAATCACTCGACGTGGACCGGTTCTTCTTCAACGTGCGGCCGTACTTCAAGTCCCACCGGGTCGGCAACGCCGAATACCGGGGCGTCAACGCCGGCGACTTCTCCGCGATCAACGAGCTCGACATCCTGCTGGGACTCACGAGCCTGCGGGATCCCTTCTACCAGAACGTCTTGACGGAGAAGTACCCGTACGTCACGCCCGAGGACCAGGTGCGACTGCGCGAGATCGGGAGTGCGGAACCGCTGCTCGCGCAGTTCCTGCGCGAAGCCGAGACGGCGCCGAACCCGCAGCTGACGCGCAACGCGGAGCTGTTCCTCGCCGTCTGCCGCGCGCACGGCGCCGCCTACACCTACCACCACCACAAGCTCGTGCTGCCGTTCCTGGTGGAACCGGCGAAAACCGCACCGCCGGAACGCCTTTCGGAGCTCACGTCGAGCGGCCCGCCGCTCGACGTCGTCGTCGCCGGGCTTTCGCACCTGGCCGACCTGCGGTCGGCGCGGGACCGGCCCGGGAAGCCGTCGGCCCGGACATCGCTCGACCGCCTGCGGGGCCTGATCGCCGAGGGCCCGGGTACCGACCACCATGCGTCACTCACCTCATCGGCCGAGTTCTGACACTGGTCCGGACCGGTGTGACCGAAAGGCCGGCACCGGGCGGGAATTTGTTGTTCGGACCGGGCGGACGAGCGGCGGCGAAAATGTCAGGTCAGCCCGATCGGGTGAGGAATGAAAAATTCCACCGGAGCCCGGATGCGGAAGATCGACAACAGGATACGAAAAAAAGGCCCGGCTTTCCCTTGACGGGAGGTGCCGGGCCGTTTTCTTTCGCGGGGGAGGTCAGCAGCTCAGCAGCAGACTGGTGACGGCGCGGCAGGAGCGCGACGCCTTGTCGTTGGCCGCGTTGGGGTCGGCCGGCGAGCTGGCCTGGCGCACGGCCGTCGTGGTGAGGGTGCCGATGGTCAGCAGGCCGGCGCGGGCGGTGAAGCTCGCCTTGACCGAAGCGCCGGACGCGATCGACGGGACGGCGCAGGTGACCGTGCGCCCGGAAGCCGTGCAGTCCGACGACTTCGCGAACTGCAGGCCGCTGGGCAGCGAGGCCTGCAGCTTGACACCGGTGGCGGTGGCCGGGCCGTTGTTCTTCGCGGTGATCGTGTACGTGAGCTGCGAGCTCAGCACCCCGGCCGGGGCGGCCGCCAGGGAGATCGCGATGTCGGCGGAGTCGGTGGCGGGCGTGACGGTGACGGCCGGGCCGTCGAGCGTGTCGAAGGCGTAGTTGTCGCCCACGAACTGGTCCTGCAGGGTCACCGAACCGTCGGGCGCGGTGTCCTTGACCTTGAGGGTGAAGGTGACCGTGGCGCCCTGGCCGGGGCCCAGGTCACCGACGCCCGCGCGCAGGCTGCTGCCCAGCACGCCGCAGGCGACGTCGCACGACACCACGTCGACGACGTCCGTGATCGGCGTTTCCTTGCCGTAGAGGGCGGCCTTCGAGCCGGTGACGGTGAAGTCGCGGTCGTTGTAGAGGGTCTCGGTGACCGTGAACGTCTCGCCGCGCTGCAGGCTCGTCGCGCTCACGTCGATCGCGCTGCTCGGCGGGGCGGCGCCGGCCGCCGCGGGTGCGACGAACAGCAGTCCGGCGGTGGCCGCGACCGTCAACAGAATTGTGCTGCCGCGCCGGCGTCTCAGCTTGTCCATGCGTCTCACAGTTTCTTCCGAAGGTACGTTTTCCGGTTTTCGGGAAAGCTCGGAAACAGGTAGCTGCACCTCCGTCGCCGGACGGGCCCGGTTCGTTACACGGGATTTCCGGACGGCCGGTGAAAACACGATGAAGGCACCGTGGAGATCACGCTCGGTGATCAATCCGGCAGCAGTGGTACCGACATCCCGGGGTCGTGGCCGAGCAGGGCCGCCCGGGTGATGGCCGAGCTGCCGAACCGGTCGCGGATGCCGTCGACCGCCGAATCGACCGCCACCCCGTCCTCGACGGCGAACGGCAGCACCAGCTGCACCGAGCCGTGCGGCGTCAGGTTCGAGAACGACACCCCGAGCAGCGTCAGGCCGCGGTCGTAGACCAGCGATTGGGACTCCAGCAGCAGCTTCCGCGCGGCGGCGAGCAACGTCTCCGTGTGATCGGTCGCCTCGGCCAGCGTCCGCGACCGCGTGGCCCGCGTGAAGTCGGCGAACCGCATGCGCAGCACCACCGTGCGCGCGAGCCGCGACGCGCCCCGCAGCCGCCGGGCGAGCCGATCCACAATGGACACCAGCAGTTCGTCCAGCTCCGCCATCGACCGGCGGCGCCGGCCCAGCGCGCGCTGCGAGCCCATCGACCGGCGCCGGCGGCCGACCTGGACGGGCCGGGGATCCCGCCCGTGCGCCAGGGCGTGCAGGTGGTGCCCCGCGCCACGGCCCAGCATCGACACCAGGTCCACTTCGGGCAGTTCCGCCACCTGCCGCACCGTGCGGATCCCGCGCGAGCGCAGCTTCTCCGACGTCACCTTGCCCACGCCCCACAGCCGTTCGACCGGCAGCGGGTGCAGGAACTCCAGCTCCCGCTCGTGCGGCACCACGAGCAGCCCGTCGGGCTTCGCGACCGCGCTCGCGACCTTCGCGAGGAACTTCGTGCGCGCGACCCCGACCGTGATCGGCAGCCCGACGCGCGTGAGCACGTCCGCCTTCAGCCGCCGCGCGATCTCGGCCGGGGTGCCCGCGATGCGCAGCAGCCCGCCGACGTCCAGGAACGCCTCGTCGATCGACAGCCCCTCCACGACCGGCGTGGTGTCGCGGAAGACTTCGAAGACGGCTTTGCTCGCCGCGCTGTAGGCCGCCATCCGCGGCGGCACGACGATCGCGTGCGGGCACAACCGCAGGGCTTGCGCGCCGCCCATCGCGGTGCGCACGCCCCTGGCCTTGGCCTCGTAGCTCGCCGCCAGCACCACGCCGCCGCCGACGATCACGGGCCGCCCGCGCAAGCGCGGATCGTCCCGCTGCTCGACCGACGCGTAGAACGCGTCGAGGTCGGCGTGGAGGATGGGTCCTTCGGTCGACACGAACACATGTTCGCATCGAACACCGACAAAACCGCCCCCTTTGTCATCCGAACGGCGTAGTCACGCCAGTGCGCGCAGCGCCGCGGCGATCCCCGCGCGGTCGTAGCTCGCGGTGGGCACGGTGGCAGCGTGCGCGGGGCGGACGATCCCCGCCGCGGCGACCAGGACGGTGCCCGACCGCTGCAGCGCCCCGAAGAGCCGCCGGCCCAGCCCGACCACCTCGTGCGGCGTCCCCCGCCGGCCGACCAGGTCCTGCACGTGCCGCGCGCAGACCGGGCACGCCGTGGACCGCGAGAAGTACAGCAGCACCGCGCCCTCACCACGATGGTCGGCGACGCGCACCGCCTGCCCCTCGGTGTTTTCGAGCACCAGCTCGGGGAGCCGATTTCGAGCGCGACGAACTTCCTTTTCCATCAAGGGTTTCTCGGAGGTCGGGGTTCCCGGGTTCAGCGCCGGTCGTCGGCGGCGTGCGAGGTGCCGCGGAGCGCGACGCGGGCGCGGCGCAGGCATTCGCGCCGGACGATGCGGAACAGCCAGGACGCCGGCGCGCAGGGACCCGATCTTGCGGTAGAGGACGATCAGCGCTTCTCGCGCCGCGTCCTCGGCGTCCTGCGGCGACGCGCACAGGTGCTCCGCGAACCGCCGCACGTGCGGGTGCGCGCCGCGCACCACCTCGGCGATCGACTCGGCGTCACCGCCCTGCGCGACCCGCACGAGCCGCTCACTCGCCCCGCCCTCGGCCGCCGCACCCATCGCAGGCCTCCTTCCCGACGCGACCGTCACGGCACAAGAGGACGCCAGAGCGCAAAAGGATTCAGCCGGGGCGCCTGGTCAGGCGCCGTAGCGGAGGCCGTCCAGCAGGAGGTCGAGCAGCCGCCCGGCCTGGGCGCGCTGCGCCGGCGCCCCGGCGGCCAGTGCGATCCCGCTGAGCCCGATCAGGACGTCGTCCACGAGCACGTCGTCGCGCAGCGTCCCGGCAGCCGTCAGCGGTTCGAGGAGCTTTTCGATCGTCGAGTTCAGCCGGTCGCGGCTGTGCGCGTACGGGTCGCCGCCCGACGCGATCACCGCGCGCAGGGCGTCGGACATGCCGATCTTCGTGGTCATGTAGTCCACGAACCGGTCCATCCACGTGCGTAGCGCCTGGTCCGGCGGAAGCTCCTCCAGCAGCACCGGACCGGCGTCGCACAGCTGGTCCAGCTCGTTGCGGTACGCGGCTTCGATCAGGGACTCCCGCGTCGGGAAGTGCCGGTAGAGCGTGCCGATGCCGACGCCGGCGTCCTTCGCGATCGCGTCGAGCGTGGCGTCGAGGCCCTTCTCGGAGAACAGCCGGACGGCGGAGGCGAGCAGGAGGTCGCGGTTGCGTCGCGCGTCCGCGCGCAGTGGTTTCGTCACGTCGCCATCACCTCGTACCCCTTCCGGTTGGCCCCACTCAAGCATACTTGCGATCGGAGGATCCTCCGGTTAACGTCGAGTCAAGCGGAGGATCCTCCGCAACGACTTCAGGACAGGACCGCCATGCGCATCACCACCCCGTTCACCCGGGAGTCCACCGCCGCCGACGTCGTCGCGGGCGTCGACCTCACCGGCCGTCGCGCCATCGTGACCGGAGGGGCGTCCGGGATCGGCGTCGAGACCGCCCGCGCGCTCGCCGCGGCCGGCGCGGAAGTCACGCTCGCCGTCCGCAACACCGAAGCCGGTCACCGCACGGCCGCGGACCTCACCGCGACCACGAGCAACGAGGCGATCGACGTCCGGCACCTCGAACTCGCCGACCGCGATTCCGTCGCCAAGTTCGTGAGCGGCTGGCAGGGCCCGCTGCACATCCTCGTGAACAACGCCGGCGTGATGGCCGAACCGCTCACCCGCACCCCCGAAGGCTGGGAGCACCAGTTCGCCACCAACCACCTCGGCCACTTCGGCCTCGCCGTCGGCCTCCACGACGCGCTCGCGCGGGCCGGCCACGCGCGTGTCGTGTCCGTCAGCTCCAGCGCGCACCTGCGGTCGGGCGTCGTGTTCGACGACCTCCACTTCGAGCACCGCGAGTACGAACCGTGGTCGGCCTACGGCCAGAGCAAAACCGCGAACGTGCTCTTCGCCGTCGAGGCCACCCGGCGCTGGGCCGCCGACGGCATCACCGCCAACGCGCTCATGCCCGGCGGCATCCGCACCGCGCTGCAGCGCCACCAGGAGGGCAACGCCGAATTCGAGGCCGTGGCCAAGGATTTCGCGTGGAAGACGCCGGAGCAGGGCGCGGCGACGTCGGTGCTGCTCGCCGCGTCTCCCCTGCTGACGGGCGTCAGCGGCCGCTACTTCGAGGACTGCGCCGAGGCCGCGCCGAACGTGCCGCCGGCCCGCGACGGCGTCGCCGCCCACGCACTCGACCCCGCGGCCGCGACGCTGCTGTGGGAGGTCTCGCTGGACCTGCTCGCCCGCTGATCCGACGGACGTCGTGCGCTGCTCGGGTTCGTTGTGCCCGATCGGCGTGCGGCCGTGGGCGGTGTCCGCTTAGGGTCGTTCCGTGCGGCTCGTGCTGTTCGACCTCGACAACACCCTCGTCGACCGCGCGGAGGGATTCCGGCGGTGGGCCTGGGAGTTCTGCGCGGAGCACCGGCTGTCGGCCGACGACGCGACGTGGCTCACCGCGGCCGACGAAGACGGGCACGCGCCTCGCGAAGCGTTCTTCGCGGCCGTACGCGACCGGTTCACGGTGAAGGCCACCGTGGCCGAGCTCCTCGAGTCCTACCGCCGGCGGCACCCCGCGCTGATCCCCGCCGCGCCGGGGGTGCTCACGGGCCTGCCGCGGCTGCGCAGCGCGGGCTGGCGCATCGGCGTGGTGACCAACGGCAACGCCGAGCAGCAGCTCGCGACCCTGCTGTGCACGGACGTCGCCGGGCTCGTCGACGGCTGGGCCATCTCGGAGCACGAAGGCGTCGGCAAACCGGACCGGCGGCTCTTCGAGATCGCGGCGGAACGGTGCCAGGCCCCGCTGGCCGACGGCTGGATGGTCGGCGACGGCGCGCGGGCCGACATCGCGGGCGGCCGGGCCGCCGGCCTGCACACGGTGTGGGTCGACCGCGGCCGCGAGTGGAGCGGCGACGAAAAAGCCCCGGATCACGTCGTCGCCGACGCTGCCGGGGCCATCGAACTGCTCTTGGAGTGAGTGGTCAGCTCTCGGAGTCGATCTTCCACACACCGTTGTCGTCGACCATGTGGTACGTGTGGTGATTCGTCTCCCGGGAACCGTTGCTGTGGACGTAAGTGATGTCGGCACTCAGCCGGTCGGCACCGATCACCTGCACATTGCTCGCGCTCGCCGACTTGTAGTCGTCCCAGAAGTTCTGGTATGTGGCGAAAGTCTGGTGTCTGGTCGCTTTGAAGCTGTCCGTGAGCAAGCCGAAGCCCTCCTGCAGGTTGCCCGGGATGAGCGAGAAGTAGTGCGTCAGCGCGGCTCCCATGTCCTGTGGCGAGGCCACTGAACTCGCTGTCGGTGACGAACTGCTCGGCGACGACGGCGGGCTCGACGGCGGCGGCGTCTGCGAGCTGGTGGTCGGCGGCGGCGTGGTGCTGGCGGCCGAGGAGTTCACGACGGGGGCGGGCGCGCCGCCGTTCGCGGTGGGCGGCGGGCTGTCGTTGCGGGTGAGCAGCACGATGACCACGACGACGACCACCACGACCACCGCGCCGGCTCCGGCGAGGATCATCGGGCGCCGTCTTCGGTCGACGGGGGGCGGCGCGGGCGTCGTGGGCGTGGCGGCGGGAGCGGCGGCCGGCGTGGCGGCGGGAGCGGCGGCCGGCGTGGCGGCGGGAACCGGAGCCGGCACCGTCAGCGGGACGGGCACCGACGCGACCGGCGTGGCGTGCCCGTCGAGCTCGCGCAGTTCGGTGAGCACCTCGGCCGTGGAGGGCCGGTCGTCGGGCTTGAGCTCGAGCAGCTTGAGCAGCAGCGGTTCGAGCTTGCCGGCCTGCTTCGGCGGGTTGATCGAACCGCTGGACACGCGGTACAGCAACGCGATCGCGTTGTCGGCCGTGCCGAAGGGCGGCTCGCCCTCCACCGCCATGTACAGCGTGGCGCCGAGGGCGAAGACGTCGGAGGCGAACGTCGCTTCCTCGCCGCGCGCGACCTCGGGCGCGAGGAACGCGGGCGTGCCGGAGATCTCGCCGGTGGCGGTCAGCGTGACGTCGCCGACCGCGCGGGAGATGCCGAAGTCGGTGACCTTGACGGTGCCGTCTTCGCCGAGCAGGACATTGCCGGGCTTGACGTCGCGGTGCACGATGCCGGCGCGGTGCGCGGCGGCCAGCACCCCGGCGAGCTGCACGGCGATGGGGATGACCTCGTCGACGGACAGGGGGCCGTCGTCGTGCAGCTTCGCGGACAGGCTGCGCGAAGGCAGGTACTCCATGATCAGCCACGGCCGGTCTTCGTACTCGACCACGTTGAACACGGAGATGGCGTTGGGGTGCTGCAGCCGCGCGGCGATGCGGGCCTCGCGCATGGCGCGGCTCTTCGCTTCGTCGAGCTTCTCCTCGCCCTGGTTCAGGGGCATCAGGAGTTCTTTCACCGCGACGACGCGGCCGAGGATCTTGTCCTCACCGCGCCAGACCATGCCCATGGCGCCGCTGCCGATGAGCTCGACGAGCTGGTAGCGACCGGCGATCTGCCGGCTCTCCTCGGTCAACGAAAAACCCCTCGGTGCGACGTTCACGGACGGCGATCGCCAAGTTTTTCACGGCGCTCACCCGAGTGTCCCGACGCCCCACCGCTGGGGGCGGGGGTTGCTCCGCGTGGCCAGGCCGGGACACTCTGATCACATGAGCGCCCGCGCCCCCTCGTTCCGGAACGTGTTCGGCGTGACCGAATTCCGGGCTCTGTGGCTCGCGCACGTGCTGTCGGTCGCCGGTGATCAACTGGCCCGGGTCGCGCTCACAGTGCTCGTGTTCGACCGTACCGAATCCGCGGGCTGGGCGGCGCTCACCTACGCGTTGACCTACCTGCCCGATCTCTTCGGCGGTGCGCTCGGCGGCCTCGCCGACCGCTTCCCGCGGCGGTCTGTGCTGGTGGTGGCCGACGTGCTGCGCGCGGTGCTCGTGGCCGTGATGGCGATCCCGGGGCTGCCGTGGCCGGTGGCCGCGGCGCTGCTCGTGGTGGTGCAGCTGGCGGCGGGGCCGTTCCAGTCGGCGCGGCAGGCCGTGCTGCCCGACATCCTCGGACCGGACCGGCTGCCCGTCGGCCAGGCCGCGCTGTCCTCGACGTACCAGGCGGCGCTCGTGATCGGCTTCGGCGCCGGCGCGGCGGTGGTCGCGTGGCTCGGGGTCGCGGGCGCGCTGTGGGTCGACGCGGTGACGTTCGCTGTGTCGGCGCTCGCGCTGCGCTGGGGGCTGCGGCCGCACCCCGTCGGCGTCGTCGCCGAACGGAAACCGCAGTGGGCGACGCTCGTCGCGGGCTGCCGCCTCGTCGCGCGGGACCGGCGGCTGCGGTCGCTGCTGGCGATCGCGTGCTGCTGCGGGTTCTACGTGGTGCCCGAGGGCCTGGCCGTGCCGATCGCCGCGCAGCTCGGTGGCACGGGCGTGCTGCCGTGGCTGCTGATCGCCAACCCCGTCGGCACGCTGGCCGGCGCGGTGCTGCTGAGCCGGCTGCCGCGCGTGCGCCAGGCGCGGCTGCTGGGCCCGCTCGCGATCGCGACCAGCCTCGTGCTGCTGCCGACGGGCTGGACGCCCGGCCTCGCCGTCACCGTGGTGCTCTGGACCATCTCGGGTGCGCTGTCCGCGCACGACCTGATCACGCAGGTCCAGTACAGCCTCGCGGCCCCGCCCGAGCAGCGCGGCCAGGTGATCGGCGTCGCGATCGCCGCACTGCGCGCCTCGCAGGGCCTGGCCATCGCGGCCGCCGGGGCGCTGGCCCAGGTGCTCGCGCCCACGACCGTGGTCGCCGTCGCGGCCGCCACCGGCGCGACGGTCGCCGCCCTCGCCGCCACGGCCTGGACCCGAGCGGCCTGGCCTCGCCGAAGCCCCCTCGACGAGGCCACACCACCGGCGGCGCCCTGAACGCCACCCCGTGGTCGGTGGCCGGCCGGGTCCTGTCGCGGGCAGTCAGCTGATCCAGTTGTTGTCACGCATGCCTTTCACCCCCTCGACGGGTGTTTCGCGGCGTTCGGTCAGCAAGTCCAGTTGTTGTCACGCACGGGTTCGCTCCTCTCGGTTCGTCGGGTCCTCGGGGCCGGATGGGCGGGGGGCTCAGCGGGTCCAGTTGTTGTCGCGCACGGGCTCCTCCTCTCGGTTCGTGCGGGTGGTTGGTCGGATCGGGTTTCAGCGGGTCCAGTTGTTGTCGCGCACGGGCTCTCTCCCTTCGGCTCGTCGCAGTGGTCAGTCGGGTCGCGTTCAGCGAGACCAGTTGTTGTCACGCGCGGGCTGTTTCCTTTCGGCTCGTCGCGGTGGTCACCGGGCGGGTCAGCGGGCCCAGTTGTTGTCGCGCATCCGTTCACTCCTCTCGCTCGGTTCGGGCTGGTCGTTGGCGGTCGGGCTCAGCGAGACCAGTTGTTGTCGCGCATCGAGTCGCCCCTCTCGGGTCGCAGTCGTCTTCCGGTCGGATCAGCGGGTCCAGTTGTTGTCGCGCACAGCCAGACCTCCCTTCGCCCAGTGGCGTGCCGGCCGCGCTCACTCACCAGTTGTTGTCGCGCATCGAGTCGCCCCTCTCGGGTCGCAGTCGTCTTCCGGTCAGATCAGCGGGCCCAGTTGTTGTCGCGCACAGCCAGACCTCCCTTCGCCCAGTGGCGTGCCGGCCGCGCTCACTCACCAGTTGTTGTCGCGCATCGAGTCGCCCCTCTCGGGTCGCAGTCGTCTT
>NZ_JBITBT010000037.1:25652-89961 GCF_044452505.1 Amycolatopsis sp. NPDC051903
TTCCGGTCAGATCAGCGGGCCCAGTTGTTGTCGCGCACAGCCAGACCTCCCTTCGCCCAGTGGCGTGCCGGTCGTACTCACTCACCAGTTGTTGTCGCGCATCGAGCCACTCCTCTCGGGTCGCAGTCGTCTTCCGGTCAGATCAGCGGGCCCAGTTGTTGTCGCGCACAGCCAGACCTCCCTTCGCCCAGTGGCGTGCCGGTCGTACTCACTCACCAGTTGTTGTCCTGCATCTCGGAAACCTCCTCTCACTCGCTGAAACCTCCGCAGGGCCGGATCACCAGTTGTTGTCGCGCACGGGTTCGCTCCTCTCGGGTCGCAGTGGTCAGCCGGTCGGATCAGCGGGTCCAGTTGTTGTCGCGCACGTCAGCCACCTCCTCTCCGGGCCGGGCCGGTGGGAACGCAGGGTCACCAGTTGTTGTCACACACAGTCGAACCTCCTTCCGTGACAGGGATTTACCGACCACGAAGGTCACCAGTTGTTGTCCTGCATCGCAGATACCTCCTCTCACTCACCGAAACCGCACGGACCAAGGAACTCGCGGGCACGCCGGCCCGTAACCCCAGCCGCACCAACGACTCGGCGCACCGGTTGTTGTCTCGCCCAGCGGAACCTCCTCCCGAAGCAGCAGGGAAACCCTCGACCTCAGGTCGAGCTGAAGGGTCCAGACCAACCCGGATCGAGCACGGGATCCGCCGCAAGAAACCCACCACCAACCCGTCGCAGACGGTCGCGGACGCCGCGGCGACCGGGGATTATGCCGCGCCCGCGCGTCACCGAACGTGGTTGTCGCACGTCAGCAGCGGTGTGGCCGGAGACCGCGGAATCCCAGGTCCACTCGGGAATCACGGCGGGCCACCGCTACACACAGTGGTCACCTCCCCTCTGCGCCGTCCGGCCGCTGGGCTGTCCGGGCGAAATTCCCCGGCCGACTCCCAGAGTCCGGACGACGGGCGGCACACGGCGCGCCTCGTCGTTTACGGTAGAAGCCAACCGGGTGAGGTGAAGAGTGCGCGGACGAGCAAACCGGTCTGCCGGATGGTTCACGGGCTGGCGCCTTTGGCGGTTGCCCCCCTACGTCCGCACTTATGTGCTCCTCGTCAACTTCGTGGCGGTCGCCGCGGCGCTGAGCACCGCGTGGCTGGTGCCGGTGCACCAGGTGGACCTGATCCGCTTCGGCGTGCTGGCCGTGTGCGCGGCCGTGGCCATCGAGGCCACGCGCCACATCGAGCGCCAGCGCGAGTACAACCGCGCGCCGACCGTCGCGTACGTCGACACGAAGGCCGTGTGGAGCATCGCGGCCGTCGTGGCGCTGCCCGCGGTGCTGGCCACGGCGATGGTCGTGTTCACCTACGCCGTCGCGTGGTGGCGGGTCTGGCCGCGGGAACGGCCGGTGCTCCCCCACCGCTGGATCTTCTCCGCCGCGACCGTCCTGTGCGGCACGCAGGCCGCGGTCGCCGTGCTGGCGCTCGGCATGCACCACTACCCCGGGGTGCCGGCCGCCGGTTTCCTGCCGGGCCTGACCGACCTGGTCGTCATCATCTTCGCGGCCGCCCTGCGCTGGGCCATCAACACGGCGCTGGTCATGGTCGCCATCGCGCTGTCGAGCCCGCCGCGGTCGCTGTCGGACCTGTTCGCCGGCTTCGGCGACCAGCTGCTGGAAGCGGGCGCGATCGGCCTCGGCCTGGTCACCGCCGCGCTGTTGCTGCTGGCCAACCCGCTGGTGCTGGTCGGCGTCGTCGTGGCGCTGGTGGCCCTGCACCGCGGCCTGCTGCTCGCCCAGTTCCAGCGCGACGCCCGCACGGACGTGACCACGGGCCTGGCCACCAAGCGCTGGTGGCGCACGCTGGCCGAGCAGTACCTCGAGCGCGCCCGCACCGGCAACGGCACCGTCGGCGTGCTCCTGCTCGACCTCGACCACTTCAAGGCCATCAACGACACCTACGGCCACCCCACCGGCGACCTGGTGCTGCGCGAGATCGCGATCGCCCTGCGCAGCGAGGTGCGGGAGCAGGACATCTGCGGGCGCTGGGGCGGCGAGGAGTTCGCGATCATCCTGCCGAACGTGCCGACCATGGAGCACCTGAGCCACCTCGCCGACCGCATCCGCCGGCGCATCCCGCAGGTCGTCGTCGCCCTGCCCGAGCGCGACACCGTGATCAGCGACCTGACGGTGTCCATCGGCTGCGCGATGTACCCGGCCGAGCACCTGAGCGGCGTCGACGACGTGCTCGTCGCCACCGACACCGCCCTGTACCGGGCGAAGCAGGCAGGACGCAACCGAGTGGAGCCCGCCACACACTGACGGACGTTCCGGACAACCCCGCCTTCTCGTTCCGACGCGCCTTCCCCGTCGTGCCACGATGGACGTGAGGGCCCCGCCGAGGCCCGCGAGGAGGTCCGAGTGCCCGACTGGGATGGCCGTGGGCTGCCGCCGGTCGCGCGGGCGCGCGTCGACCGGGCCGGTTCCTCCGGCCTGCGCACCTCGCTGCTGAGCGTCCCCGCGGCGGTCGGCGCGGAAGTCGCCGGATTCACCCCCGTGGGGGAGGTCATGGGGTGCGTCGTCGAGCGGCTCGGCTGGGTTTCCGGCTTCGGCGTCACCCCCAACCAGCAGGCCGTCATCTACGCCGACGCGCTGCGCCAGGGCTACCGCGTCGCGCTCGACCGCCTGCGGCTCGAGGCCGACGCCATCGGCGCCGACGGCGTCCTCGGCATCACCACGTCCGTGACCAGGCTCGACGAGAGCATGCAGGAGTTCGTCGCCCTCGGCACCGCCGTGCGGGCTGAGACGCGACAGCGGCCGGGGCACGTGTTCACCACGGAGCTGCCCGGGCAGGACGTCGGCAAGCTGATGCAGGCCGGCTGGGTGCCCGCGGGCGTCGCGATCGGCATCTCGGCACACACCACGTTCGACTACAACATGCAGTACCAGACCACGATGTGGGCCGGGAACGTCGAGGTCGACGCCCACACCCGGCTCGTCACCCAGGTGCGCGCCGACGCGCGCGCCCAGTTCCACAAGTCGGTGCAGGCCATCGGCGCCGACGGCGCGATCGTGTCGAGGATGGCGCTCGACACCTGGCAGCTCGGTGAGGTGGCCGTGGCGGGGGTGTCGAGCGTGTTCGGCACCGCCATCGCGCGCTTCCACCGCGGGCGGGTCGCACCCACGTCCGCGCTCACCATCCTGCCGCTGAACCGGATGAAGGAGGCCCAGTGACCACCACGGACCCCGCCGCGCAGCACATCCCCGAGGATGCGATGCGCCGGCTCGCCGAGATGCGGCCGGGACAAACGACGAGCCTGTTCACCTCCGACCTGAGCGTGAACGAGTTCCTGCTCGTGCGCGAAGCCGGGTTCCGCCCGCTGGGGCTGGTGCTCGGGTCGAGCATCTACCACGTCGGGTTCCAGATGGGCCGCTGGAGCAAGAACCAGGAGATGGACCGGCTCTCGGCCGCGATGTACCACGCGCGCGAGCTCGCGATGACGCGCATGGAAGCCGAAGCGGACCTGCTCGGCGCCGACGGGATCGTCGCCGTGCGGCTGGAGATCGAGTTCAAGGAGTTCGGCAGCGACCTGGCGGAGTTCATCGCCGTCGGCACCGCCGTGAAGGCCGACGAACCCGGCGAGTGGCGCAACAACACCGGCAAGCCGTTCACCTCCGACCTGTCCGGCCAGGACTTCTGGACGCTCGTGCAGGCCGGGTACGCGCCGCTGGGCATGGTGATGGGCACGTGCGTCTACCACATCGCGCACCAGCGGTTCCGCCAGGCGATGAGCAACATCGGGCAGAACGTGGAGATCCCGCAGTACACCGAGGCCCTCTACGACGCGCGCGAGCTGGCGATGTCGCGCATGCAGGCCGAGGCCGAGCAACTGCACGCCGAGGGCATCGTGGGGGTGCAGCTGCTGTCACTGCCGCACCGCTGGGGCGGGCACACGACGGAGTTCTTCGCGATCGGCACCGCCGTGAAGCCGCTGCGCCCCGACCACCACATCACCAAGCCGCAGCTCGTGCTGCCGCTCACCGACTGATGGCCGGGTCAGAGCTCGGCCCGGCCGGCGAGTTCCACCTGCTGGTGGCCGCGCTGCGCGCCGACCGCACCGACGTCGAGTCCTACTCCCGCGTGCTGTCGGAGACGCTCGGTGACGCGCTGCCGCCGGGCATGGTCGAGATCGACCGGCGGCGCAGCTTCGCCGACCGCGTCGCCGGCCGGACGGGCCAGCCGGTCGAGGTGCGCGTGTCGACGCCGCACCAGCTGCTCGTGCTCACGGCCGCCCGGTCCGGCGGCGTGACGGCCGAGATCCGCCAGGTCGTCCGCGGCGTCGTCATCAGCCGCCGCGAGGCCGGGGTCGAGGAGTGGGTGACCGTGCTCGCCGAGGAGCTGCAGGCTCTGGCCTCGCGCGACGCGAAAGCCCGCGAAGCGCTGTCGCGGCTGCTGGGTGGTTGAACCGCCGACCCTTGACCTGCCCGGTATGCCCGGTTAGAACTCGAGAATGGACTGGACACTCGAGGTCGTCATCGTTCCCGTGTCCGATGTGGACCGCGCCAAGGCCTTCTACGCCGAACGCTGCGGTTTCCGCGTCGACCACGACACCGTCATCGGGCCCGGCAACCGCGTCGTGCAGCTGACCCCACCCGGCTCGGGCTGTTCGATCGTCATCGGCGAGGGGGTGGTGCCGCCCATGCCGCCCGGCTCGCTGAAAGGTCTGCAGCTCGTCGTCGCCGATCTGCCGCAGGCACGCGAAACCCTCGTGGCCGCCGGGGTCGACGTCAGCGAGATCCAGCTCCTCGGGCCCGACCCGGGTACGGGCCGGCCCGAGGACCTGGACAACATCGGGTTCATCCACTTCACCGACCCCGACGGCAACGCGTGGGCGGTGCAGCAGATCTCCGCGCGCGGGAAGGACTAGTCGACCAGGGCGCCGCAGCTGATGTTGGCCGTCGCGGCGGTCATGGTGCGGGCGCGGTCGGACGCGACGAACGCCGCGACGGCACCCACGTCGGCCAGCGTGGCGGCGCGGCCGAGCATCGTGGACTTCGCCAGTTCGGCGCCGAGCTGTTCAGCGGCGGGGAAGTCGGCCGGCAGGGTTTCGGGGACGCCGCCCGTCCGCAGCGTCACGGTGCGGACGCCGTAGCGGCCCAGCTCCGCGGCGAGCTGACGGCGCATGGCCTCCAGCGCGTGGAACGCCACCTGCAGGCCACCGACGGAGTGCTCGCGCACCGGGTCGCCGTCGCCGCCGAAGACGAGGATCACGCCGGAACCCTGGCGCTTCATGTGGCGGCCCGCGGCGCGCGCGGTGAGGAACGTGGTGCGCACGGCCGTGACGACGGGCTGTTCGTAGTCGGCCAGCGACATCTCCAGCAGCGGAGTGCCCTGCACGTCGCCGTGGGAGATGACGTTCACCGAGACGTCGAGGCTGCCGCCGGCGGCCGCCACGGCGTCGGCGTGCGCGTCGACGGCCTGCTCGTCGAGCGCGTCCAGCTCGGCGACGTCGGCTTGGCCACCGGCGGCGCGGATGTCGTCGGCGACCTTGTCCAGCTTGGCGCGGGTGCGGCCGGCGAGGAAGACGCGCGCGCCCTCTTCCGCGAACGCGCGCGCGATGGCGCCGCCGATCGCTCCGCCACCGCCGTAGACGACTGCGTTCTTTCCTGCGAGCAACATGGGCTCTCCCCTCGTCGGGTCACTGCCTTCACCCGTGCGTCGAACGAGAGAGCCGCCGATCGACAGCGGGCTCAGGCCACCGTGGCGGCGGGCACGATCGCGTGGCCGTGGCGCTCCTTGGCCTGCAGGTAGCGCGTGGTGTGCTCACCGGGGTGGTCGACGACCAGCCGCTCGGGCTTCACGATGATGCCCGCGGCCTCCAGCGCGGCGACCTTGGCCGGGTTGTTCGTCAGCAGCCGCACCCGTTCCAGCTGCAGCACGGACAACAGGCGCGCGGCGTGCTCGTACGTCCGCGTATCGGCCGGCACGTTCAGGTGCTCATAGCTCTCGAAGGTGTCGAGCCCGAGCAGCTGGCTGACCTCGTACCCGCGGGCCTTCACACCCAGCCCCGCGCCGCGGCCCTCCTGGTCGAGGTAGATCAGCACGCCGGAGCCCGCTTCGCGGATGAGCTCCAGCGATTTGTGCAGCTGCTCGCGGCAGTCGCAGTCGTTCGACTCGAAGATCTCGCCGTAGAGGCACCGGGAGTGCACGCGCACGAGGCAGTCGTCCGAGACGTCGCCGAACACAGCGGCGGCGGGCGGGTTCGGCCCGGGGACGTCATCGAGCACGTAGACGGTGAACGCACCGTCCGTACCGTGCAGCTCGTGCGTCCGCACGCCTTCAGAGGTCACGACTCGTACTCCAGGCTCTGTCGCTCCCGCGCCCGGTCGACCTGCAAGACATCAGGCGCCGAGTCGGTGAACTCTTCGATGGAAAGGGTGGCGGTCATTGCAGCAACGGCGTAATCCAGCGCTTTTTCAGTGAAGTCGCGACCTACGTCCAAGAGTTTTCGTATGAGCGCTGCCGAAAATCGTTCACGCGAAGCCGGGGTGTCGTTGAGCGGAACAGCGGGGGCTTCGATGTCCCGGCTCGAGGTGACTGTGCGGAGCCTACACCGGAAGTCTTCGACGACGCAGACCGCGTGGACGCCGAGGTTCAACAGCTGCTGAGCGACCGCGTCGACGTCGCCGGGACCGTTCGGATCGGACAGCAGCCGCCGCAGCTCCCACTCGCGGCCGACGACGTAGTCGACACCCCCGAGGTAGCGGTACACGGCTTGCGGAGTCGAGATCGGCGGCGAAGGTTGCAGCAGTACCAACGGTTTGTGACGCTGAGCGCCCGCCGTCGCGAGTGACCACTTCACGACCTCGACGGAGGGCTCGAACGTCACCAGAACTGCGTCGGCGCTCGCGAGCGCGTCCTGGATCGGGGGGCTGTGGAGATCCGCTATGGACAGTCCGACCTGCGTGTCGTTCATCCAGCCCACGTAACTGGCATCACCACTCTGGGTGACGAGCACGGCCGTGGTGGGAGTCTTCGCGCCGGGCGTTTCCTGCACGAGATCGGTCGGCAAGCCCGCTTCGTCGAGGTAGGAAACGATCGCGCGCGCGAGGTCGTCGCCACCGACCGACGCGATCAGCCGCGAATCGAGTTCCTGCCGGTGCAGCGCCACGGCGAGGTTGAGGCCCTTGCCGCCGGGGTGCCGGCGGAACGACCGCGCCTGCGTCGACCGGCCGGGGTTCGGCACGGAGTCGACGACCCACACGTGGTCCATCACCGCCCCGCCCACGACGACGACCGACTTGGCGTCCGCACGCCGGCGCCGGCCGGGCCGCGCGGGTGCGGCCTGCGGCGCGCCCGCGCACAGTTCGGCCAGCCGCTCGAGCGTTTGCGCCTCCTGCGAACCACGAAGGCTGCGCACGGACATCACCGGCGGCGCGGGGACGGCGTCGAGCAGCGCGTGGAGACGCGTCCAGTTGCGCGACAGGGCGGAGCGGCGCTCGCCGAGGTCGTCGGCGTAGAGGCCGGCCAGTTCCGGCGCGTCGCCGGCGCGTTCGCGCAGCACGCCGAGCGCGAGCACGGCGTCGGCGACGATCAGGTCGGTGGGCGACAGGTTCCGCACGGCGTCGGCGACCACGCGCACGATCGCCTCTTCCACGGGGGTGCCGGCGGAAACGACGGCTTGCACAGCGGGGAGCGCGACCAGCCGGCTGACATCGACCTCGGTCGAGCCGAGGCGTTCGACCGTGAGGCCGCTCCGCTTGCGCAACCCGAGGAAGGCGTTGAGGATGCCGTCGACCGTCGCCATCACCTCAGCGTATCCCCTCTCACGGCAATTGCCTCCCCTACCCCTGGCATTTGCATAAGGGCCGCGAAAGTCACCCCAATGCCGCATCGCTCACCGCGCGGAGCGGCACTTACCCGCCGGAAACCCGCGTGAAACTGGACCATTCGAGGTCCGTCCTCTCCCCGTTCGGCCGCCATCGGTGACCCGACGTCACGGCGCCGGGGAAAATTGGTCGGACCACAAGTGGCGACGTGGTTCAGGCAATTGACGCTCGACTCTGGCAAGTGTCATTCTGGCGCTGCTCATCGACGTTCGGGAGGTCGTCATGAAGCCCAGGTCCGCGAAGCCGGCACAACCGGCCCGACTGGTCGAAGTCCCCGCCTTTCCCATCATGCGGCGGGTTTCCACGAGAAGCACGCAGGCACGCCGCAGAGAGTACACCCGGGCGGCAATTGCCGTCGGAGGTCTGTCACTTCTCCTCACCGGGTGCGCGATCCCCGCCCGCAGCTTCACCCCGACCGGTGGCGACCGCGTGGTCGTGGTCGTCAGCGGCACGGCGAACGAGCCCAAGCCGTTCGCCACCGCCGCCACCCTCAAGATCCTCCGCGACGCCGCGAACAGCACCGACGCGTCCGCACAGGGCTCCGGGAAGAGCAGCGTCGCACTCGTGTCCGCGGCGGACGGCGGCGACGTGCCGTCGGTGCTCCTCACACCGCGGCGCGCGGACGGCGCCCTCGAGCACGGTCTGAACCGGCCGGCGCTGATCGACAAGAACGTGCAGCTGGCCGCCGACGTCATCGGCGCCACGGCCGCGCACCGCGCCGGGCTCGACCTGCTCGGCGGCATCGACCAGGCCGTGCGCGGGATCGACCCGGGCACGCTGGTCGTCGTCAGCTTCGGGTTGTCCACGGCCGGCGCGTTCGACCTGCGGCAGGTCGGCTGGAACGCCGACCCGGCCACGATCGCGAAGCAGCTCAAGACGGCCGGGCAGCTACCGCACCTCGGCGGCTGGCACGTGCTGTTCACCGGCCTCGGCGCCGTGGCGGGCGCGCAGCCGCCGCTGCCCACGCCCGCACGCGACAAGCTCGGCGCGTACTGGCGGGCCATCTGCCAGGCCGCCGGCGCGGCGTCGTGCGACGTCGACCAGTCGCGGGTGCCGGTGCGCCGGCCCGAGGCGACGATCGCGACACCCGCGGTGCCGGTGCCGGGTGTGGAGTCGGTGGTCGGCCCGAGCGGGCGGATCAGCACGACCGTCGCCGACAGCGCGCTCGGGTTCGCCGGCGATTCGGCGGACCTGTCCGCCGGGGCCCGCGACCTGCTGCGGTCGCTGGCCGAAAGCATCAGCGCGCGGCTGGCCGACCGGCCCGACGCGCCGGTGACGGTCCGCGGCTACGCGGCCGATCCGCCTGGCTCCACCGCGGCGGGCCGCCAGCAGCTCGCCGCGCTGCGGGCGCAGGCGGTGGCCGGGGCGCTCAAGGCGTCCGGTGTCACCAACCCCCTCGACGTCGCCGGGATCGGCACCCAGCCCGGCACGACGGCCGTCCTCGGCGGCCGGTTCGACGAACAGGCGGCGACCCGGATGCGCCGGGTCGAGATCACGTACTGAGGAGGCAAGGCTCATGACCAGCACCGATCAAACCCGTAACCTGCCCACGCCGCGGCCTCCCGCGGAACGGCGCATCGGCAGCACCACCGCCGCACAGGACCGGCTACTGGCCCGGATCCACGAACTGGGGTACCACACCGCGCGGGTCCTCGACGAGCACGTGGTCGGGCCGAACGGGCAGAACCTCACCGTGGCCGAGGCCCAGGCCAAGGCCGACCTGATCGACGACCTCATCGAGCTCGAGCAGGTGCGCGGCAGCCTGCGCCACCGCCGCGTCAACCGGCTGACGAGGGTGCTCACCCTGCTCGCGGTGACGATCGTCGACCTGCCGATCATGTTGTGGCTGGCCAGCTCCGTGTTCAACGTGGACTGGAGCGATCCGTGGGGCCTGCCGCTCGCGATCAGCGTGGTGATTTCGATCCTCGCCACGGGCGGCGCGGCGACCGCGCTGCACCACCTCGGGCACAACACGCGCCAGCACAAGAACCACCGCCGCCAGCTGGTCTGGCGGGACCTGTCGACGGGCGCGAAACTGAGCCTCGTCACGGTGGGACTGCTGGTGGCGCTGATGGGCGTGGTGATGTTCGTCCGCGTGTACACCGAGGGTGTCCTCAGTGGACTGTCGGACCTGGCCGTGCTGCTGGCGGTGCTCGTGGCACTCGTCATGGTGGTCTCGGCGACGCTCGTCTTCTGGACGGCCTTCCGCGACGGCTCCCTGGAGCAGGACGACCTGCGCCACTACAGCGAGACGGTCCGGCCGTACCTGCAGGCGAAGCGCCGCTACGAAGACGAGGCCCACGAGCTGCGCTGCCAGTACGACCTGCTGCGCGGGCGCAACGCCACCACCCCGGCCGACTGAGGACGGCGGTGTCCGCCACCCCCGGCGGACACCGCACGGCCCGCGGGCTCGAGAACCGAGCCGCGGGTTTTTTCACGTCCGGCGCGGGTTCAGGGCCGCGTGACACCCATCGGGTTGGGGATCGGCAGGCCGCCAGCATCGACGACGGCGCGGCTGAGCGGTTCGGCCAGTGCGAGCACGCGGTCGACGGCGTCCGGGCCGAGGGCGTCGAGCTGCTCGGCGGCCAAGTGGTCGGTCTGTTCCTCGACGTCGCGGCGGACTTCGGCCCCGCTGGGGGTGAGGGTGCCGTCGGCGGCGACCAGGCCGCGCGAGCGCAGGCTTTCCGAGGCCGCGGCCCATTCGTCGTC
This sequence comes from Amycolatopsis sp. NPDC051903, assembly GCF_044452505.1. Lineage (NCBI taxonomy): Bacteria > Bacillati > Actinomycetota > Actinomycetes > Pseudonocardiales > Pseudonocardiaceae > Amycolatopsis > Amycolatopsis sp. NPDC051903. The sequence continues at coordinate 36,236 of NZ_JBITBT010000037.1, forward strand.
GGTCCAGCCGCGGGCCTTCTGCACGACCTCGCGCGTCGTGGCACCGGACGCGATGTGGGTGAGGGCGGCGTCCAGTCCGGAGAGGCCGGCGGAAACGGCGGCGAGCACGTGGCCGTCGCCGCGGTGTTCCCGCAGGGCGCAGGTCGCGAGCCACAGGCGGGCGAGCGGGCGGTCCGGCGGCGGCACGGCGGCCCAGGCGGCCGCGAGCGGACGGCCGTCGAAACGGCAGCCGGCGACGGCGCGTTCCAGCAACTCCACCAGCTCGAGCACCCCGTCGCCGCCCTGCTCCGGCGAGGGCAGCACCCGCGTCAATGCGGCTTCCACGGCGGCGATCCGCGTTCGCAGCACAGCTTCCGGACCGGCGAACGCCCAGGCGTCCGGCAGGGCCCGCGCGACCATCCGCGGCGCGAAACCGTAGAACATCGCCGTGACCGGGCCCGGACCGATCGGGCCCAGCGGCGCCGCGCGGCCCGCGAAGTAGCCCATCCACCAGCCGCGCAGGCCCACGGTCTTGGCGGCCTGCGCCGGCTCGGGCGCGAAGTAGACCACGGCGTGCACCGGCTCCAGCGCCGCCCAGAACCGCCTGGCCAGGCTCGCGTTCGGCTCCATGACCCCCAGCATGGCGCAGGCCCCTCCACCCGGCGAGTGGAGGGGCCTGCGGCGAAGCGGACGATCAGGCGAGCTCGAGCCCGTAGGACTGCAGCTCGAGGGTCAGCGGGTAGAAGTAGCTGGTCTGGGTGTCGCCACCGGAGAGGGTGCCGAGGCCCTTCGAGCCGTCGTAGGCCGGGCCGCCCGAGTCGCCGTGGTCGGTGTGGGCGGTGGTGCCGAACTCGTGGTTGAGCACGCCCACGTCGAAGTTCACGGACTCGTCGACCGAGGTGACCTCGCCGCTGCCGCCACCGGTGGTCTGGCCCTGCTTCTGCATCTGCTCACCGACGGTCGGCGTGCCGGCGCTGGTGATCTCCTGGCCGGTGTTGATCGCACCGTCACCCGACCCGTTCGGCCGGGTCAGCAGACCGGAGTCCGCACCGGGGCAGTCGCTCTCGACGATCTGGGCGCCTGAGACGTCGCCGCCCGACCAGGTGCCGCCCTCGTTGGTGCAGTGGCCGGCGGTGAGCATCATCGGCTCGCCGCCCTTGGTCACGTTGAAGCCCAGCGAGCAGATGACCTGGTTGTTGGTGATCGAGTCGCCGTCGGCGATGTAGGTCGCCAGCTTGCCGGAGCGGTGCTCGACGCGGGCCGCGTCGCCCAGCTTCGCGGCGGCCGCGGTGACCTTGTCGGCGGTCGCCTTCGACGCCGCGTCGTAGATCTTCACGACGACCTGGTTGTTCTTGGTGTCGATGCCCCACGCGGTCTGGGGCACGTTCTTCACGGCGTCCATGCTGTTCTTGGCGTTGGTCAGCGCCGCGAAGCTGTGCTTCACCAGCTTGGTGGCGTACCCGGCGGCCTCGGCCTTCTGCTCCGCGACCGCGTCGGTGACGTTGACGACGGCCTTGCCGCGGTCGAGGTAGATACCGCCGTTCGACAGGCCGAGGCTGTCGGCCACCTGCGTGGCCTGGGTGATGGCCTGCGCCTGCATCTGGGCGAAAGCCAGCGGGCTGGCCGACGCGGCGTTGACGCAGAGGCCGGCGGTGAGCGCTGCCGCGGAGAACACGGTGAAGCCCGCGGCGAACGTTTTCCGGGAAGTCATCGAATTTCCTCCAGGGGTGCTGGATGGATCCTGCGCGAGCGGCTCGCGCAAACCACGGTGGGACTCCCTCACTATTTGTTGCCGGGCAACCAACGCACCACCGACGAAGGTTGGTTAATAACCAAGTCAATCCGGCAAATCAGACCGCGCACGACCGTTCGGCCGATGTCCATTACGCCGAACAGCCGCACCCGTGCACCGGTCGTCGGCATGACGTACCCACTCACCCCCGGGCGGCAATCGCGGAACGTGGCTTCCGGTTAAGGTCCGCGGGTGCCCGACACCGAACTCACCAGCGTGTTCACCGTGGCGGCGGCGCCGGCTGACGTCGCCGCGCACCTCGCGGAACCCGCGAACTACGTGGGGTTGTCCCCGCTCGTCGTGGCAGTGCGCGACGTCGTGCGCGAAGCGGGGCTCACGCGCTACACCGCCGTGGAGCGGTTCCGCTTCCTCGGGTTCCTGCGCCACGACAACCGGATCGCCGTGACGATCCGCACCACCGGTTCGACGGCGGTGCACGGCGAGGTCGTCTCCCCCGGCGGCGTGCGCATGGGCTACCGGTTCGACCTCGAGCCCGACGGCGGCGGCACGCGCGTCACCGACACGCTGCGGCTGCACGCACCGCCGGGCCTGTTGCGCTTCGCGGCGTCACAAGCCCGCGCGGTGCAACTCGCCCGCGCGGGTGTGCTCGCCGACCGGCTCGGGTGAGTCCACAACGGACTCCCGGGTGAAACATCACTGCGCGGCGGAAGTGCCTTCCGGCCACCGCACGTGGTCCTCGTACCCGGTGTGCTTGCGCAGGTACGCCGCGATGAACGGGCACACCGGCACGATCACACCACCGCGCGCCACGACGTCGTCGAGCGCGTGCTGCGCCAGCGTCGTGCCGAGCCCGCGGCCGCCGAACGCCTTGTCGATCTCGGTGTGCGTGAACACCGTCTGGTCACCGCGCGAGAGGTACTGCGTGAAGCCGGCCAGCTGCCCGTCCGCGTAGACCTCGTAGCGGTGCTTCTCGTCGTTGCGGACCACGCGGGTCTCGTCGCTCATTCGTCTCTCCTCGAAGTCGGGGCATGCGAGTCAACGCCGCCAACACTGCCGTACTTCCCACCGCGCGGCTCGCGCCCGTTCACGGATGTCGGCTTGATCTTCACCGAAGACTGACGGTCCGGCGCCCGGGATCGACCCTGGGGTGATCCGGGCTGGGCTGCCCGGGCGACCCGCCGGGCGCGTTCGAGTGGAAGGCCGTGGCGAGTCTTTCGGGCCCACCGTGGTTTTTGGTTGCCTCACGGGGTCGGTGACCACGACTGGGAAGGCCAGGGCCGCGCTGTGCAGCCGTTCGTTCTGCCCGAGTTCTACATGCCCTACCCGGCCCGGCTGAACCCGCACCTGGAGGGCGCGCGGGACCACAGCAAGGCGTGGGCGCACACCATGGACATGATCGACGTCCCCCAGCACGGCACGGTGATCTGGGACGAGCACGACTTCGATTCCCACGACTACGCGCTGCTGTGCGCCTACACCCACCCGGACGCCGGCGCGACGGAGCTCGACCTCATCACCGACTGGTACGTCTGGGTGTTCTACTTCGACGACCACTTCCTCGAGCTGTTCAAGCGCACCGGCGACATCGACAGCGCCCGCGGCTACCTCGACCGGCTCGCGCTGTTCATGCCGGTGACCGGCGAGATCGTGGAAACCCCCGAGAACCCGGTCGAGCGCGGGCTCGAGGACCTGTGGAACCGCACGGTGCCCCACCGTTCCGAAGGCTGGCGGCGGCGGTTCGTGGAAAGCACCCGCAACCTGCTCGACGAATCGCTGTGGGAGCTCGCGAACATCAACGAGGGCCGCGTCGCCAACCCCATCGAGTACATCGAGATGCGCCGCAAGGTCGGTGGCGCACCGTGGTCGGCGAACCTCATCGAGCACTCCGTGCACGCCGAGGTGCCCGACGCCATCGCCGCGGCGCGCCCGATGGAGGTGCTGCGCGACTGCTTCGCCGACGCCGTGCACCTGCGCAACGACCTGTTCTCCTACCAGCGCGAGGTGGAGGACGAGGGCGAGCTGTCCAACGGGGTGCTCGTGTTCGAGAAGTTCCTCGGCTGCACCACGCAGGAAGCCGCCGACGCCGTCAACGACCTGCTCACCTCCCGGCTGCACCAGTTCGAGCACACGGCGCTCACCGAGGTGCCGGCGCTGTTCGACGAGCACGGCGTCGACCCGGCCGGCCGCGCCGAGACGTTCGCGTACGTGAAGGGGTTGCAGGACTGGCAATCCGGCGGCCACGAGTGGCACTTGCGGTCGAGCCGGTACATGAACGAAGGCGCGCTGAGCAAGCGCGACCCTGAGCTGCCTGGCGGCCCGACGGGATTGGGGACGTCGGCGGCGCGGATCTTCTCGTCGCTGGTGTCGACCGCGCCGCAGCGGTTGCGCAGTTTCTCGCACCGGCCCTACGAGGTGGTCGGGCCGATCGAGTGGCCCGACCTCCACCTGCCGTTCGACCTGCGCTTGAGCTCGCACCTCGCCGGGGCGCGCGAGAACGTCGTCGACTGGTGCCGGGCCATGGGCATCCTCGACGGCGTGGTGTGGGACGAGCGCAAGCTGCGCGCCATCGACCTGCCGCTGTGCGCCGCCGGCATCCACCCGGACGCTTCGGCCGGCGAACTCGACCTCACGAGCGCGTGGCTGGCCTGGGGCACCTACGGCGACGACTACTACCCCGTGGTCTTCGGCGCACCGCGCAACCTGCCGGCCGCCAAGGTCACCACCGAGCGCTTCAAGCTCTTCCTGCCCTTGGACGACGAGCCGATGCCGCCGCCGGAGAGCCCGCTGGAGGCCGGCCTGGCCGATCTCTGGCACCGCACCGCCGGGCCGATGGACGGAGAAGCGCGGGTGGCGTTGCGCAAGTCCGTGGTGGACATGTGCGAGAGCTGGCTGTGGGAGCTGGCGAACCAAGCGGAGAACCGGATCCCCGACCCGATCGACTACGTCGAGATGCGCCGCAAGACCTTCGGTTCGGACCTGACGATGAGCCTGTCCCGGCTCTCCCACGGCCGGCTGGTGCCGCCCGAGCTCTACCGGACGCGCACGATCCAGGCGATCGAGCACTCGGCCATGGACTACGCGTGCCTGCTCAACGACGTCTACTCCTACCGCAAGGAAATCCAGTACGAGGGCGAGCTGCACAACGCCGTGCTGGTGGTGCGCAACTTCCTCGACGTCGGCGAGCAGGCGGCGTTCGACGTCGTCGCCGACCTCATGGCGGCGCGCCTGAAGGAGTTCGAGCACGCCGTCGACGTCGGCCTGCCCGGGCTCTTCGAGGACTACTCGCCGGCGGACGAGGTCCGGGCCGCGCTCACGGCGTACGCCGACGAACTGAAGGACTGGCTGGCCGGGATCCTCAACTGGCACGAGAACTGCGCGCGCTACACCGAGGAGGAGATCCGGCGGCGGCCCGGGGTGCCGGAGCCCGCGCGGCCGGTCGACTTCGGCCCGACTGGGATCGGGACGGAGGCGTTGCGGATCTCCGCGATCCTGCCCGCCGTGCGGTAACTCCCGAGCCCGGGAACGTTGTGCAACCACCCTGCCCGGGCCGGGCCTCGACAGGGTGCATCCGGCCACGCTTGCGGGCGTTTCGGACGACAGCGGGTGATACTCGGTGACGTGAGAGGCTTGAACCTGCACTTCCTCGGCCACGCGACGACGCGGGTGGAACTCGGCGGCCGGGTGGTGCTGACCGACCCGGTGCTCACGAAGCGGGTGGGCCCGCTGACCCGAGTGGCGCCACTGCCGGACCCGGCGACGTGGCGGGGAGCCGACGTCGTCCTGGTGTCCCACCTGCACGGTGATCACCTGCACCTGCCGTCGCTGCGGCTGCTGGGCGACGCCGAGCTCGTGGTGCCGAAGGGCTCGGCGGGCTGGCTGCGCGAACGCGGGTTCACGAACCTCACCGAGCTCGAGCCGGGTGGGACGATCGTCGACGGCGACCTGCGCATCACCGCGACCGAGGCCGTCCACTCCGGGCACCGCTGGGGCCCGCGGCTCACGCACGGGCCGCAGAGCCCGGCGCTCGGCCACCTGCTCGAGGCGGGCGACTCCCGGGTGTACTCCGCGGGCGACACCGACCTGTTCGACGGCATGGCGGAGCTCGGGCCGGTCGACGTCGCCCTGCTGCCGGTGTGGGGCTGGGGACCGAACCTGGGCCCGGGGCACCTCACCCCGGAACGCGCCGCGGACGCCGCCGGGCTGCTGAAGGCCGCGGCCGTGGTGCCGGTGCACTGGGGGACCCTCGCCGTCCCGGGCATCCACCTGACGCCCCGGATGCGCAAGCTGCTGGTCGAACCACCGGAGCTCTTCGCCGAGCGGGTCCGCGCGCTGGGCCTGCCGACGGACGTGCTGCTGACCCGGCCGGGCGCGGCGGTCGCGCTGCCCGCGGCCGAGGAACGGGCGTGAACTGGGCGGACCCGTCGGCGATCGGCTACCCGGCGCTGTTCGGCGGAGTTCTGCTGGGCTCGGTCATCCCGATCGTGCCGACGGGAGCGCTGGTGGGCGCGGCCGCGGCGGTCGCCACCACGACGGACCACCTCTCGCTCCCGATCGTCATCCTGCTGGCGATCGCCGGCGCCTACCTCGGCGACGTGCTGACGTTCGCCGTGCCGCGCATGGGCAGTGAAGCCCTGCTGCGCTGGGTCGAGCGGCGTCAGCAAGCCGAGCGCCTCGCGAAGGGCCGCGAGCAGTTCGCCCGGCGCGGGTGGCAGCTCGTGGTGATCGGACGGCTCGTGCCGGCCGGGCGCATCCCGGTGCTGCTGGCGGCCGGGACGCTGGGGTACCCGTGGCGCAAGCTGCTGCCCGCCGGGCTCGTGGCCTGCGTGTTGTGGGCCGTTGCCTATTCTCTGCTCGGCATCCTCAGCGGCGGGATCTTCGACTCGCCGCTGATCGCCTCGCTGCTCGCCACCGTGCTGGTGCTGCTGGTCACCGTGCTGCTGACGGTGATCAGCAAGCTGCGGACGCGGGCCGCGGAACGAACGGGAGGACATCAGTGACGACACCCGCCCCGGGGAAGGGCCGCCTGCTGGGCGGCGGCCGGGTCATCGCCCGCGTGGTCCTCGTCTGGGCCGCCGTGACGGGCGTGCTGCGCCTGCTCGACCTGTGGCTCGACGGGTTCTCGATGGCTTCGTGGTGGCAGCCGACGGTGTGCGCGCTGATCCTCGGCCTGCTCACGTCCGTGGTGTGGCCGCTGGTCGTGCGCGTGGCCTGGCCGATCGCGTACTTCACGCTCGGCGTCGGCACGTATCTCTTCCTGGGCGCGGCGACGCTGGCGATCCTGCAGGCCGTGCCGGGCGTCGAACTGCACAGCTTCAGCTCGGCGGTCGTGATCACCGTGGTGATGTCCGCCGTGGGCGCGGTGATCTCGAGTGCGCTCGCCGTGGACGAGGACGAGATCTTCTTCCGCCGCGCGGCCCGCCGCCGGCGCCGGCACGCGCCCGGCACCGACCTCGCCGAGGAACCGCCCGGGGTGATCTTCCTGCAGATCGACGGGCTGGGTTACGACACCGTGCGCCGCGCCGTGCGCGACGGGGACATGCCGACGTTCGCCGCCTGGCTGAACGAGGGCACCCACTCGCTCACGCGCTGGCACACCGACTGGAGTTCGCAGACCGGCGCGAGCGTGTGCGGGATCCTGCACGGGTCGAACCACGACATCCTCGGCTTCCGCTGGTACGAGAAGGACCGCGACCACGTGATGGCGTGCGCGCACCCGAGCGACGCGGCCGAGATCGAACGCCGCCACACCGACGGGCGCGGCCTGCTCGCCGGCGACGGCGCCAGCCACGGCAACCTGTTCTCCGGCGACGCCGAGCACGTGAGCCTCACGATGAGCTCCATCCCGGTCCTGGTGCCGCGCAAGGTCCGCGGCCCGAGCCACGACCGCGTCGGCGCCGGGTACCGCGCGTACTTCGCGAACCCCGTGAACGTGCTGCGGACGTTCGGCGTCGCGCTCGTGGACGTGCTCCGGGAGATCTCGGCTTCCGTGCGGCAGCGCCGCGCGGGCGTGGTGCCGCGGATCCCGCGCGGCGGCATCTACCCGCTCGCGCGCCCCGGCACCACGGTGATCGCGCGCGACGTCGTCGTCTCCGCGATCATCGGCGACATGCTCGCGGGCCGGCCCGTGGTCTACGCCGATTTCCTCGGTTACGACGAGGTCGCCCACCACTCCGGCATCGAGCGCTTCGACACGCTCGAGGTGCTGCGCTCGATCGACCAGCAGTTCGCGCGGCTGCTGCGCGCGAGCCGGCTGGCGCCGCGGCGCTACCACGTCGTCGGGCTGTCCGACCACGGCCAGACGCAGGGCCAGGCGTTCGTCGACCGCTTCGGCGAGACGATGGAAGCGCTGGTCGGGCGGCTGTGCGGCGGTTCGCCCGTCGCGGAGCACGGCAAGCGCCGGCAGGCCGAGAGCTGGCAGGTCAACGCCGCGCTCGCCGAGGCGACCACGACCGGCGGCCTGATCGCGCGGCGGCTGCGCGCCCGCGTCGAGGACGCCGAATGCGCCGGCAACCGGCCGCGCACCACCAGCGGGTCACCCGGCGAGGTCACGCGCGTGGCGCCCGGCGTCGTCTGCGTGGTGTCCGGGCACCTGGCGATGGTGTCGTTCACCGAGCACGAGGGGCGCGTGAACCTCGAGACGATCGAACGCGAGTACCCCGACTTGCTGCCGACGCTCGTCGACCACGACGGCGTGGGTTTCATGCTCGTGCACAGCTCCGAGTTCGGGCCCGTGGTGCTCGGCCGCGACGGGCTCAAGCGGCTGGCGACCGGCGTCGTGATCGGCGAGGACCCGCTGACGGAGTACGGCCCGTACGCCGACGAGCTGATCAAGCGCGTCGACGCGTTCCCGCACTGCGCGGACATCATGATCAACAGCCGGTACGACCCGGAGTCGGACCAGTCGTCGCCGTTCGAACGGCACGTCGGGTCCCACGGCGCGCTCGGCGGGCCGCAGCAGCGCGGCTTCATCCTGTACCCGCGTGAGCTGCCGGCGCCGGGTGAGCCCGTCGGCGCGGAAGCCGTGCACCACGTGTTCCGCGACTGGCTGACGTTCCTGGGCCACCCGGAACCCGGTGGCGTGCACGAAGAAACCCCGGCGCTCACCGAGGTGACGGAAACTTCGGAGGTGGCTTCGTGAACCCGGTGGTCTACGGCGCGAGCTGGTGCCCCGACGTGAAGCGCAGCCGCGCGCTGCTCGACTCCGCGGGCGTCGAGTACGACTACGTGGACGTCGAGGCCGATCCCGAAGCGGAGAAGCTGGTGCGGGCGCTGCAGGACGGCGCGCGGCGCATCCCGACCATCGTGTTCGCCGACGGCTCGCACCTCGTGGAGCCCAGCGACGAAGAACTGTCGGCCCGGCTGTGACCCCGCTCGAGCAGATTCCGCTGGGCACGCGCGTCGTCGTCCGGTACCGGGTCGAGGGCGGGTTCACCGACGCGCTGGGTCCGCTGCGCGATCGCGACGCCACCACGTGCACGGTGGAGACCAAGCGCGGGCTCGTGGTGGTGCCTCTCGACGCCGTGGTGGCGGCGAAGCCCGTGCCACCCCCGCCGGCTCGCCGCGCGCCGAAATCGGGTGGCCCGCCGCCCGCGGACCTGTGACGATCGGGGCGTGGCACGCTCCTTCGACGACCTGGTGACCGAAGCCGCGACGGTTTCCGTGGCGGGCTGGGACTTCTCGTGGCTCGACGGCCGCGCGACGGAACAACGCCCGTCGTGGGGCTACCAGCGCCTGATCGGCGAACGGCTCGCCCGCGTCGAGTCCGCTGTGGACATCCAGACCGGTGGGGGTGAGGTGCTCGCGGGCGTACCCGTGCTGCCGCCGCTGACCGTAGCGACCGAATCGTGGCCGCCCAACCTGGCCAAGGCGAGCGCGCTGCTGCACCCGCGCGGCGCGACCGTGGTCGCCGACACCGACGAACCACCCCTGCCGTTCCGGCCGGGGTCGTTCGAGCTGGTCCTGAGCCGACACCCGGTGAAGGCGTGGTGGGCGGAGATCGCGCGCGTGCTGCGCCCCGGCGGCACGTACTTGTCGCAGCAGGTCGGGCCGGCGAGCGTGTTCGAACTCGTCGAGTACTTCCTGGGGCCGCAGCCCGCCGACGTGCGCGAGAGCCGGCACCCCGACCACGCGCGGGCCGGCGCCGAACGCGCCGGACTGGCGGTCGTGGACCTGCGGTTCGAGAAGCTGCGCACGGAGTTCTTCGACATCGGGGCCGTGATCTACTTCCTGCGCAAGGTGATCTGGCTGGTCCCCGGCTTCACCGTCGAGGAGTACCTGCCGCAGCTGCGGGCCCTGCACGAACAGTTGCAGCGCGGCCCGTTCGTCGCCACGACCACGCGGTTCCTGATCGAGGCCCGCAAACCCTGACTCAGCCCGCCCGCGCGATCGCGGTTTCGATGCCGTCGAGCAGCAGCTCCAGCCCGGCTTCGAGGCTGAGCCGCGCTTCGCGTTCGAGGTAGGGCTCGGTGCCGTCCGGATCGGGCAGCTGGGTCTGGTCCTCGCCGAGGCGGCCGACGAGCGGGTAGCGCTCGGTCAGATCGGGCACGAGCTCGCCCAGCACGGCCGCGCGCGAAAACCACCAGTCCTCTTCGGACCGGCCGGTTTCCCGTGCCGCCTGGCGGGATTCGGCCGCGATCTGCACCGAACCGCGCACGGTGGTGAGCAGTGCGCCGACGAGCCAGCGCACCCGCGCGACCGGCAGGCCCGTGGCGAACAGGACGCGCAGCACCAGTTGCTGCAGGCGGAACTCGCCCGGCCCGAGCACCGGGCGCGCGTAGGACACCTGCAGCAGCCACGGGTGGCGCAGGTGGAATTCCCACAGCTCCCGGGCGAGCTCGACGACGGCCGGACGCCAGCCGGCGGACAGGTCGTGGTCGTCGCGCAGCTCGGTGAGCGCGTGGTCGTACATGAGGTCGATGAGTTCGGTCTTGCCGGGCACGTACGTGTAGAGCGCCATCGCGGTGCGGCCCAGCCGCTCCCCCACGGCCCGCATGGACAGCGCGCCCATGCCCTCGACGTCCGCGATCGCGACGGCGGCGGCCACGATCTCGTCGACGCTCAGCCCCTGTTTCGGCCCCGGCGCCGGCTTCTGCAGCCGCTGTGGCGCGACGTCCTTGCGCCACAACAGCTCGAGCGACCGGCGCGGGTCACCCTGCCCGGCGAACACGACCACGGGAAACCCCCTCGGACGACGACTCCTTACAGCATAAGGGAGCCGTTGTCCGGGGTCAGAAGCCCAGCGCGGTGACCGTGAGCACGTACTTGCCCTGCAGCAGTTCGCCGCGCATCTCCGGCGAGATCGCGTGCGTCGTCGCCGTGTAAGTGCCCGGCGAAGCGGTCTGCACGGCGTACACGAAGTTGCTCACACTCGGGTCGACCACGAGGCTGACGGTGGGCGTGAGCGTCGGCGCGAAGCCGTTGACCGAGCGCACGTAGGTGAAGATCGAGTGCACCACGGCGCCGGCCGCGGCGGGGTCCGCGGAGCAGCCCGTGGCGGGCGCGGCGGGGAGGCCGGCGGTGGCGTCGTTGAACGCCGTGGCCACCGGGTTGGCCGTCGCGTTGGGGTTGGTGCCCATGCCGGCGACGATCGCCCCGACGCGGGTGTCCAGCGCCTGCGCGACCTCGCCGACCGCGGCGCAGCGCAGCGGCGACGGCGGGATCGGCGCGGTGGACGCCGCGGCGGGCACGGCGGCCGCGGCGAGCAGGGCGGGCGCGGCCAGCGCCACGAGCACGGAACGGCGGAGCGACACGGGTTTTCCCTTCCCCGGCTGACCAGGACGAGTCACCCTAGCCAGCGCCGCACCGGCCCCGACATTCCCCGGTCGGGCGTCACACCACCGTGTGGCGCCCGGCCGGCTTCAGCACGAATGATCCACAGTGGACTCAGTCCGTCAGCTCGATCGCCAGCGCCGGGCAGATCTGCGCCGCCTCGCGCACCTGCGCGTGCACCTCCTCCGGCGGGTTCTCGTCCAGCAGCACGACGATGCCGTCGTCCTCACGCTGGTCGAACACGTCCGGAGCCGCGAGCACGCACTGCCCCGCCCCGACGCACCGGTCCTGGTCGATGACCACCTTCACGGTCTGCCGTCCTCTCGTTCACCAGGTCACGGGGAGCGAGTGGACCCCGTAGACCAGCATGTCGTTCTTGAAGTTGAGTTCGTCCAGCGGAACCGCGAGCTTCAGGGTCGGGATCCGCCGGTAGAGCGTGCTGTAGACCACCTGCAGCTCGACCCGGGCGAGCGGCTGGCCGAGGCACTGGTGCACGCCGTAGCCGAACGCCACGTGGTGGCGGGCCTTGCGCGTGACGTCGAGCTTGTCCGGGTCGGGGAACGCTTCGGCGTCGCGGTTGGCGGCGTCGGACGCGGCGATCACGCCTTCGCCCTTGCGGATGTGCTGCCCCGCGACCTCCAGGTCCTCCAGCGCAACGCGCCGGCGTCCGGTGTGGACGATCGTGAGGTAGCGCAGCAGCTCCTCCACGGCGTTGGCGATCAGCGCCGGGTCGCCCTCGCGCACGAGGTCGAGCTGGTCCGGGTGTTCCAGCAGCGCCACGGTGCCGAGCGCGATCATGTTGGCCGTGGTCTCGTGGCCGGCCACCAGCAGCAATTGCCCCATCGACGCGACCTCGTCGGCCGTCATGGTCCCCTGCGCGACCTGTCCGGTGGCCAGGCGGCTGAGCACGTCGTCACCCGGGTCGGTCAGCTTCTTCTCGACCAGCCCGCGCAGGTAGGCCAGCAGCTCCTCGACGGCATCGAGCGATTGCTGCGGCGTGGCCTCCTTGGAGATGAGGACCTTGCTGACGCGGTGGAAGAACGCGCGGTCGGCGTAGGGCACCCCGAGCAGCTCGCAGATCACCAGCGACGGCAACGGCAGCGCGAAGGCGTCCACGAGGTTCGCCGGTTTGGGCCCGGCCAGCATCTCGTCGATCAGCTCGTCGACGATGTGCTGGATGCGCGGGCGCAGGCGTTCGACCTTCTTGACCATGAAGTCGGCGGTCAGCAGGCGCCGCTGGGTGGCGTGCTCGGGGTCGTCCATGCCGATGAACGACGTGGCGCGCTTGCGGCGCGCGGCGATGCCGGGCGACTGTGGCGGGTAGCCGGGCCGCCCGGGGTCCGCGCTGACGCGGGGATCGCGCAGCAGCGCGCGGACGTCTTCGTAACGCGTGAACAGCCAGGGTTCACTGCCGTCCCAGATCTTCGTCCGGGACACGGGTTCCTCGGCCAGCCGCCGTTCGAGCTCGGGCGGCGGGTCGAACGGGCAGCGCCCCCGCGCCATCGGGTACTCGGGCTCGACGACGTCCGGCGCGGCCTCCGCGGACAGAGCCTCCGACATCGGCTTCCTCCTACACAGAGTTACCAAACGAATGTTCGGATACTTACCGAACACATGTTAGGCAATCTGGTGGAGAGTTGGCCAACATCCGTGCACAAGATCACCGGGACGGCCGAGACCAGGCGGGTGGAAACGGGAGAAAACGCCCGCGCGTCAGGCGAAAACGAGCGAAACGAGCTCGTCGACGAACGGCACGACCGTGGCCGCGCCACCTCGTTCGGGCGAGTTGTGGAACAGCGCGACCCGGCCGTGGGCGCCGACGAACGCGATCACGCCGGCGCGTTCGGCGGGCACGCGCAGCGTGATCCCGGCGGCGGCGCAGCGCGCGAACCCTTCGCGCAGCAACTCGATCAGGTCGGGCAGCGGGCCTTGCGGGTACGCCTCGGGCGTGGGCCGGGTGGAGCCGTTGGCCATCATCAGCCGGTAGTGGCCCGGGTTCTCCATCGCGAAGTGGCAGTAGGCGTGGATGAGCGCGCGCACGCGGCCGACGGCGTCTTCGGGATCTTCGCTCGCTTCGGCGGCTTCCATCCCGGCGCGCAGGCGGGCGAATTCGTAGTCGAGCAACCCCTTGACGAGCGCGGCGCGGTCGGTGAAGTGCTGGTAGATGCTCGCGGGCGCGATCCCGACCGCGCGGGCGACGCCGCGGATCGTCAGGCCGTCTTCACCACCGAGCTCGGACAGCAGCCGGCTGGCCGCGTCGAGGATCTCCCCGCGCAGCCGATCGCCCTCGCCCCACCTGTTTCGCGTACGCCCGGCGTTGACCTGGACCTCTTCCGGCACGTGCCCATTCTTACCGCTTGACCTGCCCGGGTGTCGGGCGACCCGCCACGTTTCGTCGACGACCCGTCATCTGAGGTTCACCCCGACACGGGGGACAGATCGATATTTTTTTCCCGGTGGACGAGCAGGAGTGGCTGGACGACTTCCAGCGGCGGGTGGCCGACATGCGCGCGAAGAGCATGGTGCTGCAAGAAAAACTCGGCGCGGCCGAGGGCAAGGCGCGCTCTTCGGACGGGCTGGTGTCGGTGACCGTCACCCCCAACGGCGCGCTCAAGGACCTGCACATCGACGACCGGGCGCTGCGCTCGTCCGGCGGTGCTCAGCTCACCGCCGCGATCATGGAGACCTACGGCAAGGCGCAGCGGCAGGTGTCGCGCGAAGTCGCCGACGCGCTCGAGCCGCTCGCGGGCGGCACGGAGATGATGAGCGTGGTCCGGTCCTTCCTGCCGGAGGCGGAGGACGAGCCGGAGGAGCAGGACGCGCCGCGGCAGCCGGGAGAGCCCGAGGACGACGAGCGTCCGCAGCCCGGACGCCCGGTTCCGCCCGCCGGTGCGGTTCCGCCGGCGCCGCCGCGCGTTCCCCCTGTGCCACCGCGGGTTCCGCCTGTGCCGCCGGCACCGCCGGCGCCGCCTCGGATGCCGCCCGCGCCGCCGCAGTCCGGTCCGCCCGCCGCCGCTCCGCCGCAGCCGCCGGGACGCCCTTCGGGCCCGCACCGGCGCCGCGTGGACGGCGACGACGACGAGATGCAGCCCTGGTGACGGCCCGGGCGAGGGAGAACGACTGATGGACGGCTACACCGTCGACCCGAACATCCTGCAGACCTACGCGACCGATCTGGACGACCGCGGCAGCAAGGTGACCTCCGCGGCGAACCGGGTGCAACAGCTGAACGGCGGCGACATCAACGCGTTCGGCGTCGCCGTGGGCCAGGTGCTCGGGATTCCGACGCGCATCGCGCTCGGCGTGCTGCACGACCAGGTGAACGGCGCCGCGAAGGCGTACACCGACCAGGCGAGCAACGTGCGCACCGCCGCGGACCAGTACCGCAGCAGCGACACCTCGCAGTCCGACGCCCTCAAGGGATTGGGGCAACCGCTGTGACGACGTCGTTCGACCCCAACGCCAAGCCCGACTTCGGTGCCGGCGTGGTCATCACCGACTCGAACAAGTTCTCCGGCGCCGGTTTCCTGGACTCGTACACGTTCCTGATCAAGAGCTGCGAGGACATCAAGACCGCCGACGACTCCGACAAGGCGGCGCTCGGCGTCTCGATCGGGCTCGGGGTGGTGGCTTCCGCCGTCGACACGGTGAAGTTCGCGCTGAACCCGCTGGGCAGCCTGATCTCCGCCGGGCTCGGCTGGCTGATCGAGCACGTGAGCTTCCTGCGCGAGCCGCTCGACATGCTGATGGGCGATCCGGACCAGATCCAGCTGCTGAGCCAGGAAGTGCACACGGTCGCCGAGAGCATCCGGCAGATCGCGGAGGACCAGAAGTCCTCTTTGAACGGTGACATCAGCCACTGGGAAGGCTCGGCGGGTGAGACCTTCAAGCAGCGCATGCAAGAGCTCGCGGCCGATCTGGACAGCAAGGCCCACGGCACCGACATCGTCGGCTACCTGATCCAGACGAACATGGCCATCATCGCCGCCGTGCGGGGCCTGTTCCGCGACCTCATCACCACCGTCCTCGGCGACATGATCTCCACGATGCTGATCGCGCTCGCCGCCGCCATCCCGACGTTCGGCGCGTCGATCGTCGCGGGCGTCAGCTGGTGCGTCGCCCAGGCAACGCTCACCGCGACCTCACTCGGCGCGAAACTCGCGGCGGTCGTCGCGCAGGCCACGCGCTCCGCCGGCCGCATCGGCGACGTCGTCAAGGCCCTCAAGACCCGCCCGGGCGTCGGCGGCGCCGCCGGCGGCGGCAGCAGCGCCGCCCACGCGGGCGACGACATCCCGATGACGAACGTCGGCAACTCCGGCCACGGCGGCACCGGCGGCGGCACGGGCGGTGGGACGGGCGGCACCCACGCGGGCGACGACGTTCCCCCTCCGGTCCCACCCAAGGACAACACCGGCGGTGGCTCGGGTTCGGGTTCTGGTTCTGGCTCGGGCTCCGGTTCTGGCACCGGCGGCACGCACTCCGGCGACGACTCCGCCACTCCGCCTCCCGCCAACACCGGCGGCAGCGGCAGCGGCTCGGGTTCGGGCTCTGGCTCAGGTTCAGGCTCTGGCTCGGGTTCGGGCTCTGGCTCGGGTTCGGGCTCTGGCTCGGGTTCAGGCTCTGGCAGCACCCACGCCAGCGACGACGTCCCACCACCAGTCCCACCGAAGGACGACGCCCCGACCAACACCGGCGGCGGCCCAGGCTCCGGCTCCGGCACCCACTCCGGCGACGACGCCACCACGCCACCCCCAGCCAGCCACGCGGGCGACGACGTCCCTCCGCCGGTGCCACCGAAGGACGACGTCCCCACCAACACCGGCGGCTCAGGCTCGGGCAGCCATGCGGGCGACGACGTTCCCCCACCGGTCCCGCCGAAAGACGACGCCCCCACCAACACCGGCGGCGGCTCAGGCTCCGGCACCCACCCCGGCGACGACGCCACTACACCGCCCCCGTCCAGCCACACCGGCGAGGATGTCCCCCCGCCGGTCCCACCGAAGGACGACGCCCCCACCAACACGGGCGGCGGCGCGGGCGGCAGCCACACCGGCGACGACGTTCCCCCACCGGTGCCGCCCAAGGACGACGTCCCCACGAACACCGGTGGCGGCTCGGGCACCCACCCCGGCGACGATGCCACCACCCCGCCCCCGTCCAGCCACTCCGGCGACGACACTCCCTCGCCGGTCCCACCCAAGGACGACGCACCTTCCTCGCAGCACGGAGACGACACGTCCTCGACCGCCGGCGACCACGGCCACGACGACACCCTGCCGAGCACCCACCACGGCGACGATGCCTCGTCCACAGCCGGTAACCACGGTCACGACGACACGCCGCCCGCCGGACACCACGGCGACGACGCCTCGTCCACAGCCGGCAACCACGGCCACGACGACACCCCGCCGGGCACCCACCACGGCGACGACGCCTCATCCACTGGCGGAAACCACGGCCACGACGACACGCCACCCGGCAGCCACCACGGCGACGACGCGGCCTCCAGCAACGGCAGCCACCACGGCGACGACGCCGCACCCCCGGCCAACCAGCCGCCCCCGAACAAGACGCCGTGGACGAAGGCGCACGAGGATTGGCTGAAGCAGCACCAGCCGGAAGCGTTCGCGAAGTACAAGTACCTCGAGAACCAGCTGAAAGCGAACTACCCGCAGTCCTTCTCGATCCTCAAGCAGTGGATCGCGGACTCCGACAGCGCCAAGGAAATGTGGGCGTGGCCGGTGAAGGGCGGGCAGGAGATCGCCAAGCAGATGCTCGACATCCAGAAAACAGCAGAGACCGGCTGGGCCAACGCCGACCAGAACCAACCCGCCGACGGCGGCCACTGACCCACCACCACTGACCGGCACCGTCCGCCGGCCGGGGCACCTCCAGTCCCGGCCGGCGGACGGCTTCCTGCGCCAGGAACCGTTCGGCCACAGGTATTCCCCGGCGAAGTGCCCCGGACACACCGGCGCCTCGACAATCCGGCCGCCAAGTCAGCCGACCACGGCATCGGCGACCGGCGGCGCAAGCCAAGTGAGCCGGGCCTCCGCCGCCGGACGAAGCAGCACCGAGCTGACCAGCGGCTCTCACCGCACATGAGCCGAGCCCGGCACGCCACGACGGTTACAACACCAGCCGCGCCCGAACCCGCCCGCAGACAACGGCCTGACCAGAAGCACCGCAGCGCAAGCTGAGCCTGAGCCCCGGGCGGTACCCGACGGAGCACGCCGGGCGGCCAAAAACCCACCGCCATCGCCCGTGGCTCGGGCGAACGCGTACCGAGATAGTCGCCCCGCAACGACAGTCGGCCGGCCGAACCGCCGCACCTGCCTACAGCGCAAGCCAATCCGGACCCACCGAACGAGAAGCGCTGGGAGGCCGCCGCAAGACTCGGACAGGCACGAGCCGGCCAGAGCCAGATCCGCCCGGCCGACAACGGCAGCGCGGAGCCCCGGTAGCGCAAGCCAAGCGTGAATCAGGTCAGCGACAGCTCCGCTGGTCAGGAATGGCCCGCGGCTCACACACCGGCCACGAACCGCAAGCCACCCCCAGCTGCCCAGAGCAAGAACTCAGGAAACCAGCTGCGGGTACATCCCGGCCAGCTCCCCCGCAAGCCCCGCCCGCACGTAGCGGCTGAAGTCGTCGGCCACGACCTCGAAGGCGCCCTTCTCCACACCGTCGAGGGTGAGGGCGGCGATGTCCGCCGGGTTGGATTTGGGGTCGGTGACGTCGGCGGCCATGTCCGTGTCCATGTAGCCGACGTGCAGGGCGGTGACCTGGGTGCCCTGGTCGTGCAGGGCCAGGCGCAGGCCGTTGGTCAGCTGCAGGGCCGCGGCCTTGCCGGCGGAGTACGCGTTCAGGTGCGGCGCCGTGACCCACGACATCACGGACAGCACGTTCAGCACGGCCCCGCCGCCGTTCGAGGCCAGCACGGGGGCGAAGGCGCGAGTCGTGGCGAGGGGACCGAAGTAGTGGGTCTCCATTTCGAGCCGGACGTCGTCGAGGGAGCCGTCCAGGAACGCGGCGCCCGTCGAGACGCCGGCGTTGTTCACCAGCAGCGTCACGTCCTGCGCCTGCGCGGCGGCTGCGGCCACGGACGCCGGGTCCGTCACGTCCAGCGCGAGCGGCACCACGCCCGGCAAGTCGACCGTCTCCGGCCGGCGCGCGGCGGCGTACACCTTCGCCGCGCCGCGTTCGAGGAGGGCGGCCGCGAGTTCCCGGCCGAACCCGCGGTTCGCGCCCGTCACCAGCGCCACCGAACCCTTGATCTCCATGAGTCTCACCCTTCTGACTTTCTATCTGCAAGCTAGCCACCGCAGACACTACGGGGTAAACTTGCTACAGGCAAGTCAGCAAGGAGGAATCGTGGGCCGACGCACTAGCTGGACCGGCACTTCCTGCCCCATCGCCCGGGGAGCAGACGTCCTCGGCGAACCGTGGACGCTCGTGATCCTGCGCGACGCGCACCTCGGCACCACCCGCTTCGACGAGTTCCGCAGCCACCTCGGCATCGCGGACAACGTGCTGGCCGCGCGCCTGGCCCGCATGGTCGAGACGGGACTGCTCGCCCGCGTCCCCTACCGCGACGGCGGCCGCACGCGCGACGAGTACCGCCTCACCGAAGCCGGCGCCGACACGCTGCCCGTGATCCACGCGCTCGGCCGGTGGGGCGACGCGCACACGGATTCCCCCACGGCCGCGGAGCCGATGCAGCTGGTCCACACCACCTGCGGCGAGCTCACGCGTCCCGGCGAGCGGTGCGACCACTGCGGAGCCGGGCTCACCCGCACGGACCTCAACCGGCTCGAGCTGGACACCCACGAAGAAGTTCCGCTGGCGGCGCCCGTCGCCTGAATGTCAACCCGTGAAAGGTGTTGGCAAATCACCACTATCCGGACAGTACGAAAGTCGGGTCACAAACGGGGCTTGATTGCCTAGATTCGGTGCAGCGCGCGCAAATCAGGCAAACTCCCCAAACCCCGAGGAGCTTTCCGATGTCGAGGAAGTTCTTGCTGTCCGGTGCCGTCGCGCTCGCCGTCGCGGCCGCCCCGCTCGTCGGCGGCACGGCCACCGCGGCCACCGCCGCCACCGACCAGGCCGCCGCGGTCACCACGGTGTACTACAGCACTTCAGGCGCGCCGACGTTCCGCTCGGCGATCAACGCGGGCGCGGCCAACTGGAACGCCGCTGTGAAGAACGTCAAACTGGTCGAACGCTCGTCCGGTGCTTCCCTGCGCTACGTCGAGGGCAACGACCCGCGCGGCTCCTACGCCCAGTCCGACGGCCACGGCACGGGCACCGTCTTCATCGACTACACCCAGGCCCGCCAGTACGACAACACGCGGATCACCGCCCACGAGACCGGCCACGTGCTCGGCCTGCCCGACCACTACTCCGGCCCGTGCTCCGAGCTGATGTCCGGCGGCGGCCCCGGCCCGTCGTGCACCAACGCCACGCCCAACACGCAGGAACGGTCCCGAGTGGACTCCCTGTGGGCCAACGGGTTCCGCACCCTCGGCGCCGGTGGCGCGCAGCAGCGAATCTACGAAACGACGATGACCCGCTGAGCACAGGGGGTTCCCCGGAAACCCCGGGGAGCCCCCGCTTCACATCCGCGACAGCAGCCGGTCGCGCGCCACTTCCAGGTGCGCGGCCATCGCCTTGCGCGAAGCGGCGGCGTGACCGGCCACGAGCGCCTCGACGATCGCCCGGTGCTCCGAGATCGTCTGCTCCCCGAACGGCTGGTTGTAGTTGAGCCGGAAGAAGTGCAGGTGGCAGTGGGTGCGCGCGAACGCCTGCTCCACCGCCGCGTTGCCCGCGATGCGCAGCACCAGCTCGTGCAGCCGCGCGTCGTGCGCGGTCAGGGCTTTGTAGTCGCGGTACGCGTCGTGCGCCGGCGCCGCCGGGCACGTGGCGAGTTCGGCCTCCAGTGCCGCCACGTGGGCGTCGGACATCGCCTTCGCGGCCAGCGCGGCGCTCGGCGGTTCCAGCAGCAGCCGCAGCGCATACACGTCGTCGACCTCGCGCCGCGACAGCAGCTCGCTCACGCGGTACCCCCGCAACGGCAGGCGGCTCACCAGCTCTTCGGATTCCAGGCGCGCCAGCGCTTCCCGCACCGGCGTGCCCGACACCCCCAACTCGCGCGCGATCTCGTCGATGTTCACGCGGGCGCCGGGCGCGATGCCGTCGTTCATGATCAGCGCGCGCAGCTGCTCGTACACCCCGTCGGCGAGCACCTGCCGGGCCGGCAGTGCCTGGAACCCAGGCGTCACGATCGATCCACAGTGGACAGGTCAAGCAGCAGCGCCTGCGCCGGGTCCAGCACCGGCATCGGCAGGCCGGCCACGCTCAGCACCGCGCCCGGCAGGTCCACCGGCCCCGCGAGAGCACGCGTGAACCACTCCGGCGCCGCCACTTCGCGCAACGACGGCAGCCCGGCCTCGTCGCGCACCCGCACGCGGTAGGTCCGCGCCGGGTCCAGCCCGGGCAGCCGCACGCGCCCCGGCTGGCCCGCCGCGCCCGTCGTCAGCCGCGCCCAGCAGTACACCGCCCGGTCGTCGGCCACCACGCCGTGCAGGTACGCGTCGTCGTCGGGCAGATCGGCGCGGACGACCCGGCCGTGGTGCAGCAGCGGCCGCAGTTCCTTGTACAGCCCGGCCCACGCCGTGAACGCCGCCAGTTCCTCCGGCGAGCTGCGCGTGAGGTCCGCTTCGATGCCCGCGTGTCCGAACAACGCGGTGCTCAGCCGGAACGACAGGTCCGTCACGCGCGCGGTCGTGTGGCTGCGTTCGGCGCCGACGTGCGAGCCGATCACCTCCGGCGGGATCAGCTGCCCGGTCCAGCGCTGGATCGCCTGCCGCTCCAGCGGGTCGAGGCAGTCCGACGCCCACACGCGGTCGGTCCGGCCCAGGATCCCGAGGTCGACGCGCCCGCCGCCGCTCGCGCAGCTCTCGATCTCCAGCCGCGGGTGGCGCTCACGCAGTTCGTCGAGCAACCGGTACAGCGCAAGCGTTTGCGCCCGTGTGCCCGCCCGGCCCGTCACGCGGTCGACGGCCTCGTGCAGTTCGCGGTTGTGGTCCCACTTCAGGTAGTCGACGCCGTACTCACCCACCAACGCGTCGAGCGATGCCAGCAAGTACGCGTACGCTTCGGGTCGCGCGAGGTTCAGCGCGTACTGGTTACGAGCCGACCCGCCCAGTTCCGCCGGCCCCAGCACCCACGACGGGTGCTCCCGGGCCAGGTCGGAGTCCAGGTTCACCATCTCCGGCTCGACCCACAGCCCGAATTCCATCCCCAGCGCGTGCACGCGCTCCACCAGCGGCGTCAGCCCCCGTGGCCACACCTCGCGGTCGACGGTCCAGTCGCCGAGGCCCGCGGAGTCGTCGCGGCGGCCGCGGAACCAGCCGTCGTCGAGGACCACCCGCTCCACCCCGACCTTCGCACCCAGCTCCGTGAGCTCCAGCAGCCGGTCGAGGTCGTGCTCGAAGTACACGGCCTCCCAGGTGTTCAACGTCAACGGCCGAGGTTCACCGCTGTGCGCGGCCCGCGAGCGGTGGTAGGCGTGGAAGCGCGCGGCGAGCCCGTCGAGCCCCTCGGCCGACCACGCGAAGCACACCACCGGCGCCACGTACGACTCACCCGCCGCGAGCCGGACCTCACCCGGCCGCAGCAGTTCCCCGCCGCCGAGCACGCTCGCGTGCACCCCGGCCCCTTCGGGCAGCCGCTCGGCGAACCACTTCTGGTCACCGCTCCACGCCACGTGCATCCCCCACACCTCACCGGCGGCGAAGGAGAACCCGGGCTCGCCGACCGTCAGCAGGTACGGCGAATCGGCGCCGGGCTTGCCGCGCCGGACCTCGCGCACGTGGCCGCCGTACGCGAGCGGCACGCGCTGCGGACTGCGTTCGCGGCACCACTTGCCCGTGAAATCCAGGACTTCGGCCGCCCGGCGCGGCAGTGGCAACGCGGCCACCACCCCGGCCAGGTCGTACACGCCGTCGCCGGCGCGCCGCGTGACGGTAGTCGCGACCTCCAGCACTCCCGACGGCGTCAGCCGGTAGGTCAGCTCCACGTCCAGCCCCGACGCCGCGTCGGTGAGCTCCAGCGTCACCGTGTTCGCGTCGTGGCGAAAACCGCTCAACACCGGCCGCGGCACCGCGCCGCGGCCGGCCACGTGGCCCGACACCGCGGGGGTGCCGGACCACGTGTCCGCTTCGGTGGGCCACACCGAGAACGCGCGGGGCCCGTCGGGCGCGTTGTTGAGCACCGCGGCCCCGGCGGTCAGGCGCAGCGCCTCGGTGTCCGCTTCAGACAGTTCGCCGAGATCGGCGCCCCAGTGCAGCACCCGTGGCACCGGGTGGGCGAGTTCCACGGCGAAACTCGTCCCGCCGGCACGCAGGCCGACCACCGAAGGGCTGGGCATGTCGTCACTCCTGACTCCCGTGCGGCCTAGCTCTTGGCGAGCAGGGCGGCGCTCTGTTTCTGCATCTCGGGGAACACGTCGTCATTGCGGTCGTGCGCGTAGAACGACTCCAGCAGCGGCTCTTCCGCGGCCTGCACGGCGGCGCCGTTGGCGTAGACCTCGGCCGGGTACAGCGTGCCGTTCTTCAGCATCGTGGTGAACACCGACAGGTCCACGCCCTGCGGTTTCATGGCCGCGGTGGCGGCGTCCATCGAGGCCGGGATCGACGGGAAGAAGGTGCCGGTCTTCGACGCGGCCGTCTGGCACTCCTGCGAACCCATGTACGAGACCCACTTCCAGGTCAGGTCGGGGTTCTTGGTGCCGGCCCAGATGGTGTTGCCGTTGGAGTTCGACGTCAGCGCGCGGGTCTTGCCGTCCGGTCCCGCGGGCGGCGCGGCGATCCCGATCTTGACACCCGGCAGCTTCGCGAAACTCGGAGCGGACCAGGAACCCGAGAGTTCCATCGCGACCTTGCCCGAGCCGATCAGGTCCGCGTCGCTGACGGTGGACTGGCCACCGCCGGTGGTGAAGGTGCCGATCTTCGGCGCCAGGCCGCGGTCGGTGAGCGTGCGGATGTAGTTCGCGGTCTTGATGAACCGCGGGTCGTCGTAGTTGAACTTCGTCGGCCACTCCGGCTTGTCGCCCAGGCGCCAGCCGAGCGCCGAGGAGAACGCGCTGAAGGTCACCTGGCCGATGAAGTCCTTCGCGGCGAGCTGGCCCATGCCGTAGGTCGCGACGTTGTTCTTGTCGAAGCCGGGCTGGTCACCGCGCACGCCCTTCTTGTCGACGGTGAGGTGCGCGACCATCTTGTCGAACGTGCCGCCGTCGTCGGGGTTCCAGCTCAGGTTCTGCACGTCGGCGGCGGTGTAGCCGGCCTTGGTGAGCGCGTCGGTGTTGTAGTACAGCCCCGCGGCGGCCCAGTCGAGCGGCAGGCCGTACTGCTTGCCGTCGGTGAACTTCCACGAGTTGACGCCCACGGAGAACTTCTTGAGGTCGAAGTTGTCCTTCTTGAGGTAGTCGTCCAGCGGCAGCAGCTGGTGCTGGCTCGCGTACGCCTGCAGGAACTGCACGCTGTCCTGGAACGCGTCGGGCGCGGTGCCCGCGACGAACCCGGCGGTGAGCTTCGTGAAGTAGTCGGCCACGGTGTACTGCGAGATCTTCACCGTGACACCGGGGTTGGCCTTCTGGAAGTTGTCGGCGCACACCTGGTAGGCGGCGGCCTGGTGGTCGTCCCAGGTCCACCAGTTGACCGTGTTCCCGCCGGCGTTCGACGAGCCGCCGCCGCAAGCGGCCAGCACGGCTCCGACGGCCGCCACCAGGCCGGTGGCGGCGAGAGTGCGGATCTTCATGGGTATTCCTCGCTTCCGCGCCACGAAGGCGCTCGTCCACTCCACTGTGGATAAGAAATCTCTTCAGCTGCCCGGTTTCAGCAGCGGTTCGAACGCGGCGAGCACGTTCTCGAGGTCCTGTCCCCCGCCCGCTTCGTGGCCGTTGTACTCCCACACGTCGAGGTTCTTCGGCCCGCGATAAGCGTTGTAGGCGCCGAAAACGGTCGACGGTGGCACGACGTCGTCCATCAGCCCCACGGAGAAGTGAGCCGGCGCGCTCGCCCGGCTCGCGAAGCCGATCCCGTCGAAGTAGGACAGCACCCCGAACGTCGCCTCGACCTGGTGCCGTTGTGCGGCGAGGTAGCCGGCGAGTTCGGTGTACGGCGCCTTGCCCGCGATCAGCGAGGCGCGCCGGAAGTCGCACAGGAACGGGGCCTGCGCGGACAAAGCGGCGACGTCGGGCACGAGCGCCGCCGCGGCCAGCGCGATTCCGCCGCCCTGGCTGTTACCCGCCACCGCGACCCGGTCGGCGTCGACGACGTCGAGCGTCCGCACGGCCGCCACGGCCCGCGCCGCGTCGGTGAACACGCGGCGGTAGAAGTACGTTTCCCGGCTTTCGATCCCCCGCGTCAGGAACCCCGGGAACGCCGGCCCGCTGCCGACGGGGTCGCCGGTCGTACCGCCCGCGTGCGCACCGCCCTGGCCCCGCACGTCCACCTGCAGCTGCGCGTACCCGGCCGAAGGCCAGAGCAGTTCCTCGACCGCGCTGCCGCGGCCGCTGCCGTAGCCGTGGAACTGGACGACCGCGGGCAGCGGGCGGGGTTGTCCCTTCGGCACACGAAGCCACGCGTGGATCGGGTGCCCGCCGAAACCGGCGTAGGTCACCTCGAACACGTCGAGTGTCCGCAACGGCGTCTTCACGGGTGCCGCCACCACTTCGAGGTCGTACGCAGCCGCCTCGGCGAGGGTTTCGCGCCAGAAGTCGTCGAAGTCCCCAGGCGCCTGGTACGCGCTCGTGTAGGTGCGCAGCTCGGCGAGCGGCAGGTCGGTCAGCATCAGCGAGCACCGTCCCATCGGGACACTTGGCCGACGGCGAGCCGGACCTGCGTGCTGCCACCGGGCCACCGGACCACGACGTCGTCGTCCGGATCGCCGGACACCCGCGTCACTGCCGCCGAGACGAGCTGCCCCGCGCGCCACTCGACGTCAACTGCCAGCCCGCCGCGAGCGCGCAGGCCGCGCGCCGAGCCGTCGGGCCAGGCCACCGGCAGCGCGGGCAGCAGGTCGATCACCCCGGTGTGGCTCTGCACCACGAGTTCCGCGAGCCCCGCGGGGAAGCCGTAGTTGCCGTCGATCTGGACCGGCGGGTGCGTGCTGAACAGGTTGGGCAGCAGGCCACCCCACTCCGAGCCGTCGACGGGTGCGTCGCGGTGGCGGTCGCCGGTGAACGGCTGCGCCGCCTCCAGCAGCAGCGCCCGCGCGGTGTCCCCGTCGCCGAGTCGAGCGCGCAGTGCGATCTTCCACGCCCACGACCAGCCCATCGCGCCCGGCCCGCGGCGGTCCGTCAGCGCGGTCGCCGCGTCGGCGAGGTCGGTGCCCGCCGTGATCTCGCCCAGCGGGTACACGGACACGAGCTGCGACAGGTGCCGGTGTTTCGGGTCGTGCTCGGGGTAGTCCTCCGCCCATTCGGCCAGCCAGCCGCCGGCCGTCGCGCGCGGCGGCCGCAGGCGCGGCAGCGCGGCCGTGATCTCGGCGGTGACCGGGTGGTCGAGGCCCAGCGCTTCCGCCGCCGCCAGCGTCCGGCTGAACACCGCGCGGATCAGCGCCGTGTCCATCGCGACGGACCACGTCAGCGATTCTGGCTCGCCGGCTTCGGAGAGGAACAGGTTCTCCGGCGACGTCGATGGGATCGTGTCGAGGAACCCGTCCGGGCCTTCGGTGAGCCAGTCGAGGCAGAATTCGGCGCAGCCGCGCAGCAGCGGCCACGCCGTGTGGCGCAGGAACTCGCGGTCGCGCGTGAAGTCGTAGTGGTCCCAGGCGTGCTGGACGAGCCACGCACCGCCCATCGGCCAGATCGCCCACGACGGGTTGCCGTGCCCCATGCCGACGGCCAGCGCCCAGCCCCACGGATCGGTGTTGTGGTGCGTGACCCAACCGCGGGCGCCGTACAGCTCACGCGCCACGTCGGCGCCGGTCGCGGAGAGCTTGTCCAGCAGGTCGAACAGCGGACCGTGGCACTCGCCAAGACCGGTGGTCTCGGCGGCCCAGTAGTTCATCTCGGTGTTGATGTTCACCGTGTAGTTCGACGACCACGCCGGACGCAGTTCTTCGTTCCAGATGCCCTGCAGGTTGGCGGGCGGCGCGCCGGGCCGGCTCGAGGCGGCCAGCAGGTAACGGCCGTAGGCGAACAGCACCGTCGCCGTGAGCTGGTCGTCCTTTCCGGACAGGACGTCGGCGGCGACGTCGTACGTGCCGGTGCGCCGGGGCCCGAGCTGCAGGCTCGCCGCCGCCAGCAGCGGCCGCAGATCGGCTTCGTGCGCCCGCAGCAGCTCGTCGGCGCCGGCGATCACCGCGGCCGTAGCGGTTCCGGCGGCGTGGGCCTGGTGGCGTTCGCGCGAACGCGGCGCCGAGCCCGTCCAAACGTCAGCCGCGTTGGTCGAGGTGGCGACGGCGACGAGCAGGCGCGTGGCCCCGGCGACGGCGAGCCGTCCGTCCACTGCGGACACCACACCGTCGGTGTCGAGCCGCAGCGAGAGCGCGCCGAAGGGGTCGTAGCCGGGCGCCGCGCGCTCCGCGTACCGCAGCGGTTCGGCGACTTCCGGTTCGTGCTTGGGCGCGCCGTCCACGGGCAGCTCGATGCCCAGCGTGATCCCGGTGCGGTCGACGAGCCGCGTGACCTCACGCAGCGGCGTGCTCAGTGCCACGCCGAGATCGACGGGTGTGGAAGCCGTCAGCGACAGCACCACCGCGCCCGCTGGCCGGCTCGCCCACGCCACGCGGTCCACCGTCGCCGGCCCGAGCGTCAGCCGCTCGGTGACCACGCCGTTGGCGAGGTTGAGCGTGCGGCCGTGACTCTCGCCCTCGGGCAGCGTGAGCCACACGTCGCCCCACGGCAGGAATTCCTGGCTGTAGGGACCTTCGAACGCCATGAGCAGCGCTTCGGCCCGCCGGTAGTCGCGCGCTCGCACGGCTTCGCGCACCTCGGCGAGGCGCGCCGGCCCGGCGCCGGCGGCGACCACGCCGGCCAGCGCGGCACCCGGGCCCGCGGGGGTGCCGGACCACACCGTGGCGTCGTTCACCTGCACGCGGCTGCGCCCGGCACCGCCGAACACCATCGCGCCGAGCCGGCCGTTGCCGACGGGGCACGCCTCGGTCCACTCGGCCGCGGGAGCGGGCCAGGACAGGCGGAGATCTTCGTTCGTCACAGTCAGCTCACTTGAGCCCGGTGAACCCGATGGAGTTCACGATCCGCTTGCCGAACACCACGAACACCAGCAGCATCGGCAGCGCGGCGACGAGCGTCGCGGCCATCAGGCCCGGCCAGTCCAGCGCCTCCTGCGGCGACGACTGCTTGAACACCGCCAGCGCGAGCGTCAGCGGGCTCGTCGACTGGTCCGTGGACACGAGCAGGGGCCAGAAGTAGTCGTTCCAGGTGTTGATGAACGTCAGCAGCGCGAGCGTCGCGATCGGCGCCGAGCACATCGGCAGCACGATCCGGAAGCACACGCGCAGCGGTCCGGCGCCGTCGATGATCGCCGCTTCCTCGATCTCCGTCGAGAGCCCGAGCATGAACTGGCGCAGGAAGAAGATGTTGAACGCCGAGAAGAACGCGTTGGGCAGCACGAGCCCCGCGAACGTGTTCAGCAGCCCCAGGTCCTTCACCAGCACGAAGTTCGGCAGCAGCGTGAGCACCTGCGGCACCATCAGCGCCGTGAGCAGGATCGAGAACACTGCGTTGCGCCCGCGCCACTGCAGCCGCGCGAACGCGTAGGCGGCGAGCGAGGAGAAGAACACGGTGCACACGGTGAGCAGGGCCGCGTAGATGATCGAGTTCCGCAGTGCCGACGTCAGCCCGAGCGACGCGCCGGAACCACCCTGCGCCACGGCTTCCGCCGGCGACGCGAGCCCCAGCGCGCGCTTGAACGCGCCGAACGTGAAGTCCACCGGGAAGAACGACGACGGGTCGGTGGAGAGCGCGTAGTTGTTGGACAGCGCGGTGCGCAGCATCCAGTAGAACGGGAAGATCGTGACCAGCAGGATGAGCACGACGTAAGCCCACGCGATGATGCGGCCCGGCGAGACGTGCTTGCGCGCGCGGGCGGGCGCCGGTCGAGTCAGCGTAACCATGTCCCCTGCCCTAGTTCGTGTCGGATTCACCGGCCCGCGCGAGGCGCAGCTGGGTGAAGGTGATGGCGATCAGCAGCACGAACAGCGCCAGCGACATCGTGGCCGCGTACCCGAAGTCGAACTGCTTGAACGCCTTGTTGTAGATGTACATCTGCAGCACGTTCGACGCGTTGGCCGGACCGCCCTGCGTGGTCACGGCGACGATGTCGAAGATCTGGAACGAGCTGATCACCGTGAGGATCACGACCATCACCAGGATCGGGCGCAGCAGCGGGAGCGTCAGGCGGCGGAACATCTGGATCTCGCTCGCGCCGTCGATGCGCCCGGCCTCGTACACCGTGGCCGGGATCGTTTGCAGGCCCGCGAAGATGAGCACCGAGTTGTAGCCCATGGACTTCCACACGTTGATCGCCGCGAGCGTCGGCACGGCCCAGCCGCCGGAGCCGAGGAACAGCACCGGGTGGCCGAAGACCTTGGTGATGAGCACGTTGAGGATGCCGAGGCTCGGGTCGAGCATCAGCGACCACGTCAGCGCCGTCACCACACCGGAGATCAGGAACGGCAGGATCATCAGGCCGCGCAGGGTCGTCGACACGGCGAGCCGGTGGAGCACCACGGCGGTGACGAGCGAGACGAGCATGCCCAGCACCACCGACAGCACCACGAAGTAGACCGTGACGAGCAGCGACTGCCAGAACACGCCGTCGCCGATCAGCTCGGCGAAGTTGCCCAGCCCGATCCACTTCGGATCGGTGAGCACGTGGAACTCGGTGAAGCTGAGGTAGATCCCGCGCAGCGTCGGGTAGGCGAAGAACACCCCGAACCCGGCGATGGCGGGCAGCACGAGCAGCCACGCGATCCTCGCGTCGTGGCGGTGGGCGGCACCGCCGGGCCGGGTCTTGCGCGGTCTGTCCACCCGGGACGCCGTGGCGGCGCCTCGCGGGCGAAGGCTGTTTTCGGGCGTGGTCACCACCACGGCGTCCTCCTGGGTTCCTAGACGGTGAGCTGGTCGACGTCGAACACGCTGTCGCTCGGGTTGCCGAAGACGACCTGGTTGGTGCCGGCCATCAGGTAGATCGGCACCGTGATCGTCCGCGCGGTGTTCCAGTCGTTGTCGTTGGTACCCGGCACCGGCAGCCGGAACGAGCTGCCGTTGACCGTGACCACGGCCGAGCGGCTGGTGTCACCGTCGACGTAGCCGAGCTTCACCAGGTACGTGCCTTCGGCGGCGACCTTGATGTTGTTCATCGTGAGCAGACCGGATCCGCCGATGTACCCGACTTTCTTTCCGCCGGAGCAGGCGCAGTCGTACACGGTCGCGCCGCCGCCGGGGCTGCCGTTCTCCGCCTCGTACACGACCGGGCCCGAGGCCGCGGGCGTCACGTAGGACACCGGGGTGCTGGCGGCGGAGCCGCGGCCGGTCCGGTCGTGGCCGACCACGGTGAACTCGTACGACGTCGAGGGCTTGAGCCCGCTGACGGTCGTGCTGGTGCCGGTGGCCGAAGCGACCTTGCGGCCGCCGGCGAACACGTCGTAGCCGGTGATCGGGGCGAGCTTGCTCGCCGAGGCGTCCCAGGCCAGCGAGACGCTGGTGGGCGTCGACGCGGTGCCGTGGACGACGGCCGGAGCCGAGACCTGCACCGGGTTCACCGGGGTCAGGCGCAGCAGCTTCGACCCGTGCACGGGCAGGGCCGCGGTGAAGGAACCGTTGCTCAGCCCCAGTTCCTGGTGGCTCCACAGATCGCGGGCCTTCGCGGCGCCGGTGAGGCCGAAGTCGCCGAAGTTCGCCGTGACCTGCGCCGGCGAGGAGCCGAGGTTGAACAGCGCGAGGGTGTAGCTGCCGTCGGCGTTGCGGGCGTACCAGACCTGCTGGTCGCTCTTCTGGCTCACGGGTTTGGCCGGGACGCCCGCCTGGTCGACGGCGATGACCTCGTCGTTGGTGAGCAGCTTGGTGCCGTAGTCGTCGAGCTGCGTGAGGTCGTCACCGAGGTAGAGCGGGGCGGACTCGATGGCCCACAGCGTCATGTAGCTCTGGCGCTCGGCCTCGGTGATGCCGTCCATCTTGCCGCTGCCGACGTCGAGGGAGTCGAGGTTGTTCCAGTGGCCCGGGCCGGCGTCGGGGATGTACTGGACCACGTCGTTCCAGCGGCCCTTCACCGAGTTGTTCCAGGTGACGAGGGTGTCGCAGTAGCACTCGACGTCGGTGTCCACGCGCCAGCCGTTGGAGTTGTTCTGCCACACGTCCATCTGCGTGTGCGAGAGCGACCACGACAGGATGAACTGCATCGGGCGGCCGGTCTTCTTCAGTGCCGCGGACCAGGCCTTCACGTCGGCGGTGTTGTCGTGCGCGTCGCCGCCGCGGAACGAGCCCGGGCCGACGCCGTCGAGCTTCAGGAAGTCGACCCCCCAGCTCGCGAGCACGTCGGCCTCGGACTGGATGTAGGCCTGGGCGCAGGGGGTGGCGAAGTTGATCTGGTACGACTGGTTGTCCCAGCCGCTGGTCTGGCGCAGGTCGGGGTAGACGAGGTCGCGCGTGTGGCAGCCGGTGGTGCCGTAGATCGGCGAGTTTCCGTCGTTGTAGGCCTTGAGGTCCAGGCCGACGGCGAGGTAGGAGCCGAGCTTCAGGCCCTTCTTGTGCACGTAGTCCGCGACGTAGTTCATCCCGTCGGGGAACTTCTTCGCGTCGACGACCGGGCGGGCGTACTGGTCGAAGGACCCGAGCCAGCCGGCGTCGATGTTCACGTACTCGTAGCCGTGCTGCTTGAACTTGGCGGCCAGGACGTCGGCCTGCTGCAGCACGTGGGCTTCGTTCAGCCAGCTCGCGCCGCCGGTGGGGTTCACGCCGGGGTAGTTCGTGGACTCGAGGCTCCAGCTGCTCCAGCCCAGGTACGGCTTCTGGGCGAGCGGGGCGGTGTTCTGGGTGGTGGGGCTCGGGGTCGGGGTGGGAGCCGCCGGGGCGGCGGTGGCGGGGATCTGGATCGCCGAAAGCGTCAGCACCGAGGCGGCGATCCCGGTGAGGACGGCGAACCTCCGCCTCCCGGTTCTACCCGATGTTGGCCTGACAACCATGACCGCTCCTTCGAGGTCGGACCTTGGCACCGGACGGCCCGCGCGCCGCCCGGTGTTCCTGCTGACGTCAACCCGGTTTTCGCCGGGCCTTCAGTCGCTCGTGGCGCCGGATTCCGTCCCCAGACATCGGAGGTCCTGACGCGAAATGGCGCTCGTTGACGGACTCGGCTCACCCGCGGTTCCGAGGCCACGGAGGCGCCGGCTGCCCGTTACCCGAGTCGGGAATCCGAGCTTTTGCCCTGCTGCCACCACAGACACCTCTCCCGAACCGAGGATCCTATAGGATATGTGAACCGAGATTCTTACTTCGCGCTTCGACGGTGTCAACGAGGTCGCGGACAAAGATCTGACGAATCCGGTCCGGAGTCCAGAGCCCGCGAACACGGGCAGAATTAATTTCGCGACTGAGCGTGAGACGCGCTGGTGGGGGCACCCGCCCCGCACGGCTTCGTAGTCTCGATCGTTATCTGAATTCCTGTCGGTGGCCGGCGCTAGCGTCGGGGTGTGCTGAGGACACTGGCCGTCGAGAACTACCGCTCGCTGCGCGACCTCGTGCTGCCGCTTTCGGAGCTGACGGTGGTGACCGGCGCGAACGGCAGCGGCAAGTCGAGCCTGTACCGCGCGCTGCGGCTGCTGGCCGACGCCGCGCGCAACGGCGCCGTGGCCGCGCTGGCGCGCGAGGGCGGGCTGCCGTCCACGCTGTGGGCGGGGCCGGAGGCGATCGGGCGCGAGGTGCGGTCCGGGCGGTCGCCGGTGCAGGGCACGGTCCGGAAGCAGGCCGTCGGGCTGCGGCTGGGATTCGCGGGCGACGAGTTCGGGTACGCGCTGGACCTCGGGCTGCCGATCCCGTCGTCGTCGCTGTTCTCGCTCGACCCGGAGGTCAAGCGCGAGTGCGTGTGGAGCGGCCCGGCGCTGACGCCGCGCGGTTTGCTGGCCGACCGCGCCGGGCCGGCCGTGCGCACGCGTGACGCGAACGGGGCCTGGTCCGAAGACGTCCACTCGATCGGGCTGACCGACAGCATGCTGAGCGAGTTCGCCGACCCGCGGATCACGCCGGAGCTGCTGCTCGTGCGCGAACGGATCCGGACGTGGCGCTTCTACGACCAGTTCCGCACCGACGCGAGCGCCCCGGCCCGCGAATCCCGCATCGGCACCCGCACCCCCGTCCTCGACCACGACGGCGGGGACCTCGCCGCGGCCCTGTGCACGATCCAGGAATCCGGCGACGCGACCGCACTGGCCTCGGCCGTGGACGACGCGTTCCCGCGCGCCACCGTCGAGGTGACCGCGACGGACGGGCGGTTCGAGCTGCGCTTCCACCAGCACGGTTTGCTGCGTCCGCTGGCCGCCGCGGAGCTGTCCGACGGGACGCTGCGCTACCTCCTGTGGGTCGCCGCGCTGCTCTCGCCCCGGCCACCGGAGCTGCTCGTGCTGAACGAACCCGAGACGAGCCTGCACCCCGACCTGCTGCCGGCGCTGGCCGCGCTGATCACGCGGGCGGCGCGCAGGACGCAGCTCGTGGTGGTGTCGCATTCGCAGGTGCTCGTGCGGGCCCTGGAAGGCACGGGTGCCGCGTTGCTGGAACTGGAGAAGGAATTCGGCGCGACTGTCCTTTCCGGACAGGGTCGGCTCGACCGTCCGTCGTGGCATTGGCCGAAACGCTGACGCGGCTGTCCTCTCCGGACCCGACGGCCGAAAATCGGTTGCCCGCGGGGAGGTTCGCGGTGACGATTCCCGGCATGACCACGACCTCGCTGCCCGCCCCGCCGACCGTCCCGTTCCCGGGCGGCCGGAAGCAGCAGCGCGTGCCGCGGAGGTGCGACCGGTCGAAGCCGTGACGGCGCCGCTGGTCGCGGGCGCGCTGGCCGGTTACGGGATCGCCGTGCCGGTCGGAGCGGTCGGGGCCGTGCTGGTGGGGCTGGCGGCGCGGACGTCGCTGCGGGTGGCCGCGGCGGCGGCGCTCGGGGTCGCGACGGCGGACGGCGTTTACGCGGTGGTCGCCGTGGCCGGCGGAGCCGCGTTGACACCGGTGGTGGCGCCCGTGCTGGTGCCGCTGCGGTGGGCGTCGGTCGTGGTGCTCGTGGCGCTGGCCGCGTACACGGCGGTGGCCGCGATCAGGCGCTACCGAGCCGGCGACAGCGCCCGCGCCCCGGTGAACGCGCCGGTCGGCGTGGCCCGCGCGTACGTCAGCTTCCTCGGCCTCACCGTGCTCAACCCCGCGACCGTCATCTACTTCGCCGCTCTCGTCGTGGGCGGCACGGCCGCCGGCTCGGGCGCCGTGTTCGCCATCGCGGCCTTCGCGGCGTCGGCGAGCTGGCAACTGCTGCTGGCCGGCGGCGGCCTGCTGCTGGGGCGCGTGCTCGCCGGCCGCCGCGGCCGGCTGGGGACCGCGCTGGTGTCGAGCGCCGTCACGGTCGGCTTGGCCGCTCGCCTGGTGTTCCCGGGCTGAGCGATTTACAAGCTCCCGCGCACCCGGTAGAGATGATCACCGGGAGGTTCGCCGATGGTGCGCTGGGCCGTGGTTCTCGCAGTCGTGCTCTGCGGTCTGTCCGGCGCGCCGGCCGTCGCACAGCCGCGGTGGCACCGGCTCACGCCGCCGTTGAGTACACCGTGGACGGACGAGGTGTCGCCGGACAACGCGTTGCCGGAGTACCCGCGGCCGCAGCTGACGCGGCCCGATTGGCGCTCCCTCAACGGGGTGTGGGAGTTCGCGGCGGCACAACCGGGTGAAGCGCCGCCGTTCGGGCACTCGCTGCGTGAGCGGGTCCTGGTGCCCTACCCCGTGGAATCGGCGTTGTCCGGCATCAGGCGGCACGAGACGCGGATGTGGTACCGCCGCACGTTCACGGTGCCCGAGAGCTGGCGCGACCGGCGTGTGCTGCTGCACTTACAAGCCGTCGACCACGAAACGACGGTGTACGTCAACGGCCGTCAACTCGCGCACCACACCGGTGGTTACGACTCGTTCACCGCGGACGTCACCGAGGCGCTGGGCAGCGGGCCGCAGGAACTCGTCGTCGGCGTCAGCGATCCGACCGCGGCCGGGCAGCCGCTGGGCAAACAACGCGCGCCGGGCGCCGGGATCTTCTCCACACCGTCGTCGGGCATCTGGCAAACGGTGTGGCTGGAACCCGTTGCGGCGACGCACATCGAACGGCTCGACACGACTACAACCCTCGATGCGGTGACCGTCGGCCCTGTGACGACGGGGGCGGCGCGCGTCGAAGCCGTCGTGTCGGACCACGGCCGCGTGGTGGCGCGCGCGTCCGGCCGGGCACCGCTGACGATCCCGATCCCCCACCCGCACCCGTGGTCGCCGGCCGACCCGTTCCTCTACGACCTGCGCGTGGCACTGTCCACAGGGGACAGCGTGGGCTCGTACTTCGGCCTGCGCACCGTCGCCGTCGACCACGGCCGCATCCTGCTCAACGGCAAGCCT
The DNA here is from genome assembly GCF_044452505.1 of Amycolatopsis sp. NPDC051903. NCBI lineage: Bacteria > Bacillati > Actinomycetota > Actinomycetes > Pseudonocardiales > Pseudonocardiaceae > Amycolatopsis > Amycolatopsis sp. NPDC051903. The sequence goes on from NZ_JBITBT010000037.1 coordinate 71,386, forward strand.
TCGGTGCAGCTGGGTCCGCTCGACCAGGGCTTCTGGCCCGACGGCGTCTACACGGCGCCGACCGACGAGGCACTGGAGTTCGACCTGCGCCAGGAGAAGGCCGTGGGCTTCACCGCGGTGCGCAAGCACCTCAAGGTCGAACCCGACCGCTGGTACTACCACGCCGACCACCTCGGCCTCCTCGTCTGGCAGGACATGCCGGCCCTGCGGGACGACGGCAGACCCACACCGGCCGCGGAGGCCGGATTCGAGTCGGAGCTGCGCCGCATGATCGACCAGCACCGTTCGTTCCCGTCGATCGTCACGTGGGTGCCCTTCAACGAAGGCTGGGGCGAGTTCGACGTCGCCCGCGTCGCCGACGAGGTCGCCGCCTGGGACCCGACCCGGCTCGTCGACGCCGAATCCGGCGTCAACTGCTGCCGCTCCACCCCCGACACCGGCCACGGCGACGTCTACGACAACCACACCTACCCCGGCCCGGGCACTCCGCCGTTCGACGCCCGCCGCGGCACCGTCGACGGCGAATACGGCGGCCTGGGCCTGAAGGTCCCGGGCCACGAGTTCGCGCCGCGGGGTTCCTTCGCCTACGAACTCGAACCCGATTCCGCCACGCTCACCGCCCGCTACGTCGAGCTCCAGTCGCACCTGGCGAACCTCGTCCACGCGGGCCTTTCAGCCGCCGTCTACACGCAGCTCACCGACGTCGAAGAGGAAGTCAACGGTTTCCTGACCTACGACCGCCGGGTGCGGAAGCTGGACTTCGCTGCGGCGCGGAACGCGAACCTCGCCGTGCTGCGGGCCTCCGGCCACCGCTGACCTTCCGCGTTCCGGACCGCACCCGCCCGCCTCTGGCCTACCGTCGAGATCATGACCGAAGAAGAGCGGTACGCACTCGGCCTCGAGACGATGAACGCCGTCAACGACGGCAGCGCCCAGCGGGTGCTCGACGGCCTCGCGGACGTCGCGCCGGAGCTGGCGCGGCAGATCGTCTCGTGGGGCTTCGGGGAGATCTACTCGCGGCCGGCGCTGGGGCCGCGCGATCGGCAGCTGCTGACGATCGGCATGCTCACCGCGCTGGGCGGGTGCGAGCCGCAGCTCGAGCTGCACATCGGGACGGCGCTGAACGTCGGTCTCACGCCCGAGGAGATCGTCGAGGCGCTCCTGCAGGCGGCCGGTTACTGCGGATTCCCCAAGGCCCTCAACGCCACCGCCGTCGCGAAAAAAGTGTTCGCCGAGCGGGGTTTGCTGCCGGTGGCGAACGGCTGACGCACGCCTCACCTCCAGCGGATGACGTCCGCCCCGGCGGGGCGCGGGCAGCATGGCGGGTCCTGGCCGGAGCGTCGCAGGAGGTGAGCGCATGACCGACACCGCCGGACTGCGGGACCTGCCCTTCGCCGACACCGCCGACCTCGAGAACGCCCGCCGCGGCTTCGTCGGCACCATCGACCCGCCGCAGATCCGGGCGGCCGACGGCCGCGTCGTCTGGGACGCCGGCGCCTGGGCCCAGGTCCTCGCGCAGCCGCGGCCCGGCACGGTGAACCCGAGCCTGTGGCGCCAGGCCCAGCTCGTCGCGCTGCACGGGCTGTACAAGGTCACCGAAGGCATCTACCAGGTGCGCGGACTGGACCTGTCCAACGTGACGCTGGTCGAAGGCCGCGACGGCGTCATCGTCATCGATCCCCTGATCTCGGCCGAAACGGCAGCCGCCGCGCTGCGCCTGTACCGCGAGCACCGCGGCAACCGGCCGGTGACGGCCGTGATCTACACCCACAGCCACGTCGACCACTTCGGTGGCGTGCGCGGTGTGGTCGACGGAGCCGACGTCGAAGCCGGTCGCGTGCCCGTGCTCGCACCGCAGGGGTTCCTGCGGCACGCCGTGGCCGAGAACGTCTACGCGGGCACCGCGATGGGCCGCCGCGCGGCCTACGTGTACGGCGCCGCCCTGCCGGTCGGACCGGCCGGGCAGCTGGGCGCCGGGCTGGGGATGAGCACGTCGACCGGCACGGTCACACTCATCCCGCCGACGCTCGACGTCACCCACACCGGCCAGGAGGAACGCCTCGACGGCGTCCGGCTCGTCTTCCAGCTGACGCCGGACACGGAAGCGCCCGCGGAGATGAACTTCTTCTTCCCCGACCACGGCGCGCTGTGCATGGCCGAAAACGCGACCCACACGTTGCACAACCTGCTGACGCTGCGCGGCGCCCTCGTCCGCGATCCGCACGGCTGGGCGCGCTACCTCACCGAGGCGATCGAGCTGTTCGCCGACGCGACGAGCGTCGAGTTCGCTTCGCACCACTGGCCCACGTGGGGCCGGGCGGAGGTCACGGCCCTGCTCTCGGAGCAGCGCGACCTCTACGCCTACCAGCACGACCAGACCCTGCGGCTGCTGAACAAGGGCTACGTCGGCGCCGAGATCGCGGAGGTGCTCGAACTACCGCCGGTGCTCGCCCGCGCCTGGCACGCCCGCGGTTACTACGGATCACTGAGCCACAACGTCAAAGCCGTTTACCAGCGCTACCTCGGCTGGTTCGACGGCAACCCGGCCCACCTGTGGCAGCACCCGCCGGAGCAGGCGGCCCGCCGCTACGTCGACGCGATCGGCGGCCCCGAAGCCGTGCTCGCGATCGCGCGCCAGGCGCTGGCCGACGGCGACCTCCGCTGGGTCGCCGAGCTCGCCGGGCACCTCGTGTTCGCGGAGCCGGCCAACGCCGAAGCGCGCGAGTTGCAGGCGACGGCGTTCGAACAGCTCGGCTTCGGCGCGGAAAACGCGACGTGGCGCAACTTCTACCTCACCGGTGCCGCCGAACTGCGCGGGCACACCGTCGGCACCCCGACTTCCCCGGCGTCGCCGGACCTGGTCGCGCAGCTGACCGTTCCGCAGCTCTTCGACAGCCTGGCCATCCAGGTCGACGGGCCGCGCGCGGCCGACGAGCGGATCGTGCTCGACTGGACCGTCGGCGACGATCCCACCGGGCAGTACTGGTCCCGGCTGAGCAACGGCGTGTTCACGCACGGCCCGGGCCCGTCCCGCGAACCGGCCGAGGCCCACGTCCACCTCGACAAGCCGGCGCTGGTGGCCCTGGTCGCGGGCGGGGTCGCACCGGCCGAGCTGGCGGCGTCCGACCGGCTGACCGTCGACGGTCCCGCCGCCGTGCTCACCCGGCTGCTGGCGGTGCTCGACCCACCCGATCCGGACTTCGCGATCGTCACGCCGTGATCAGCACGCCTTGATCAGCGCCGCCGTGCGACGAGCCCGGCCAGCAGGTTCGCGAGGCCCTCGGCGAGGTTCTCGCCGAAGAAGTCCGCCGCGGGGGCCGCACCCATCTCCGCGCGCACCACCTCGACGGCGTCGGTCGGGGTGGCGAAGGGCCACAGCCCGGCGACGAGCACGAACACGGCGCCCGAGAAGTGCGCGGCCCCGCCCGTCGAGAGCTCCGGCACGCACTCCCGCACCAGCGCGGCCAGCCGGTCGGTGTTCACGACCGCGCGCTGCTTGAAGCGCCGCGCCGACTCGACGGAGATGTTGCGCTCCAGCACCGCGCCCATCGAGCTGATCAGCTCGCACAGCACCCGGTCGTCCTGCAGCGTGCGCGCGATCGTCGCGGCGACGCGTTCCTCGCGCGCGAAACCGGGTCCGCCCCGCCCCGGCTCGAGCGCGGCCGTGACGACGGACAGCCACTCCCGCCACACCTCGTCGAGCACCTCGAGGAAGATCGCCTCGCGGCTGTCGAAGTAGCGCAGCACGTTGGACTTCGCGAGGCCGACGCGGTCGCTGAGCTCGCGGAGGCTGATGGCGGCGACCGGTCGTTCGCGCAGCATCGCCGTGGCCGTCGCGAGGATCGTGGCGCGCCGGGCCTCGACCTGTTCAGGGCGCCGGGCGCGCTGGAATCCGGTGCTCACGAACCCCGAGGTTAGCAGCCCAGCAGTCTCTTAACCGGGCGGCGACAACACCCGGTCAACTAGACTCGGCGGCCGTGATCACCCGCGATCCCGCCGCCAAGAGGCAGCGGCTCCTCGACGCCGCGTTCGCCGAGTTCGCCGCCCACGGCATCGCCGGCGCGCGGGTGGACCGCATCGCCGCGCGCGCGGAGTGCAGCGCGGGGCTGGTGTACACGTACTTCGGCAGCAAGGACGACCTGTTCGACGCCGTTTTCGAAGCGGCGACCGGCACCAGCACACCCCTGACCGCCGGCGACCTGCCGGGGTACGCCGGCCGGCTCTTCGATGCGCAGGAAGCCAACCCCGATACGCACCGGCTGGTCACCTGGTACCGCCTGGAACGCGGCGGCTCGGTCGCCACCACGAGCGGGGCGAAGGTCGCTGCCCTCCGCGAAGCCCAGCGGGCGGGCGAGATCAGCGACCGCTTCGACCCCGAGCAGCTGCTGGCGCTCGTCCACACGCTGGCGTCGATGTGGTCGGCGCCCCCGCCGGAAACGCCGGACCTGCCCCGCGAACGCCGCCGCGCCACCGTGACCGAAGCCGTGCGCCGGCTCGTGGACTAGCCGGAAACCCGTGAAAAACTCGGGGGCGTCCGGTTCCCGAACGCCCACGAGCCGCGGGTAGAAACGGGTCAGGAGATGACGAGGCTGGCGATCTTGCCGTCGCGCAGGTCGATGGTCATCGTGCCCGTGCCGTTGAAGCGGTTGCTCTTCACCCCGAGCGTCAGCACGTAGTTTTCGGTGCCGTTGCCCGGCTTGATGCCCTGGACGGTGAAATTCGCCCCGACGCCGATGTTGTCGGTCTTGTTCCAGCTCGCGACGCCTTCGTGGCCGTGGAACTTGCGGCCCCAGTCCTCGAGGAACGCGTCTTCGGTGAACGCGTCGACGAAGTTGTCGGTGTCGGCCGTGTTGGTGGCGTCCACGAACTGCTGGATGGCGTTCGGCAGCTGCGGGGAGTCCGAAGTGGTCATCCCCGGATTGTCCCCCGCGGGCACCGCCGGCGTCTCCCCCTGGCGCGAATGGACCCGGCGGTAGCTCCAGATCAGCAACGCGAACAGGATCACCGCGGACAGCTCCAGGCTCGACCCGGTGCTCCAGCCGTTGAACGGCACCCAGTCGACCGTGCCCCACACCACGCCGGCGGCCGCCAGCAGCAGCCCCGCGACCACCGATCCCGCGATCCGCAGCGGCGAGGCCACGCTGTCCTCCGCGGCCTTCATCGCCCGCACGCGAACGGGTTCCACGAACCGCTGCAGGCCCGGGAACTGCGACGCCAGCACCAGGAGACCCGCCAGGACCAGGAGCAACCCGGGCCCCGGCAGCACCAGCAGTGCGACCCCGACGAGGAACAGCACGCCGCCCACCACGGCGGCGATCGCCTGCTTCACCGGTTTGCCGACTTCCACGCCGTCCTCCTGTCCGTTTCCGCCAGTCTGCCTGGCTCGCGGACCGCGCGCCCGGAGAACCCCCGTGGCCCGTCCGAAGTGGACACCGTGGACGGGTCAGCCGCCGAGGTGGGAGCCGAGCTTGTCGAGCCAGTCGCCCGTGCCCCGCTCGCGCCACTCGGGTTCCTCGTGGCCGTCGAGGAACGTGCCCTGCTCCGTGAGCACCAGCCGGGTCCCCGCGCCGTCCGGCACGAGTTCGACGGTGGTGACCGAGACGGTCGCCAGGCCCGCGGGGCCGCTCAGCGTCCCGCCGTAGACGATGCGCTCGTCCTCGACGATGTCGTGGTACTCGGCCGCGAACGTGAGGTCGCCGCCGTGGTTGGTCTCCCGGCCGCCGACGCGGAAGTCGAGCGAGTGCTCGTCGGCGCCGAACCAACCGGCCTTCGCCGCCGGGTCGGCCCAGGCGGCGAACACCCGCGCGGGCGGGACGGGGTAGCGGCGTTCGAGCGTGAACGTGGAGTGCTTGACGGCGGTCATGACGTGGTCCCTTCGTGGTTTTCGGCGGCCAGCAGGCCGCCGAGGCGGTCGAGCCGGCGTTCCCAGCCCGTGCGCTGCTCCCCCAGCCACTGCTCGGCCAGGCGCAGCCCCGCGGGCTCCAGCCGGTACGTGCGGACGCGGCCGGCCTTCTCCGAAGCCACCAGCCCGCCCGATTCGAGCACTTTGAGGTGCTGCATCACGGCGGGCAGCGACATCGCGTGCGGCTGCGCCAGCTCCTTCACCGCGGCCGGTCCCCGGACCAGCCGCGCCACGAGCTCACGCCGGGTGGCGTCGGCCAGGGCCTGGAACACCCGGTCGAGCTGATGGTCAACCATGTGCTTAACCATGCGACGGCTCGACTCAATAGTCAAGTAGATGCTTAACTGAATTTGCCGGGCCGGGTTGTCTGTCCGGGGCCCGCCCGGTGGTCGTCTTGGCGAAACCACCTCGACCGCGCGGCGAGCGCGCGGTAGGAAACCACCAGAGGGAAGGGACCAGCCGATGCGTTACCTGATGCTGATCTGCGGCACGAGCCACGACGAGTCGAAGCCGGCCGACGAGCCCATCGACTCGGCCACCGAGGCGTGGGTGAAGGAGATGGACGGCCGCGGCGTGCGCCTGATGGGCCAGCGGCTGCGGCCGGCGAGCTCGGCGACGACCGTCCGTGTGCAGGACGGCGAAGTGCTGCTGACCGACGGGCCGTTCGCGGAGACCAAGGAGCAGATCCTCGGCTTCGACCTGCTGGAGTGCGCGGACCTCGACGAGGCCCTCGAGATCGCGGCGAAGCACCCCGCAGCGCAGTGGGGGCCGGTCGAAGTGCGCCCGCTGTGGCCGTTCGGCGGGGAGGAGAACTGAGCTCGAACGCCGCCGAAGCCACCGAGGCCGCGGTCACGGCCGCCTTCCGCGAGGAGGGCGGCCGGGTGGTGGCCACGCTCATCCGGCTGACCGGCGACTGGGACCTCGCCGAGGAGTGCGCCCAGGAAGCTCTCGCGAAGGCACTGGAACGCTGGCCGCGCGACGGCGTGCCCGCGCGGCCGGCCGCGTGGCTCACCACCACCGCCCGCAACCACGCGCTGACGCGGCTCAAGCGCAGCGCCACGGAATCCGCGAAACTGCGCGAGATCGCCGCGCTGGCGCCGGTCGCGGAGCCCGAAGCCGACCCGAGCGGCGTGCCGGACGACCGGCTGCGGCTCATGTTCACGTGCTGCCACCCGGCGTTGCCGCTCGAAGGCCGCGTCGCACTGACGCTGCGCACGCTCGCCGGCCTGACGACGGCGGAGATCGCGCGGGCGTTCCTCGTCAGCGAGTCCATGATGTCGCAACGGCTCGTGCGCACGAAGCGCAAGATCCGCGAAGCCGGCATCCCCTACCGCGTGCCGCCCGCGCACCTGCTGCCGGAACGCACGGCGGCCGTTCTGGGCGTGTTGTACCTGCTGTTCAACGAGGGTTACGCGGCGACCGCCGGCGACTCCGCCGCGCGCCACGACCTGTGCGCGGAAGCGATCCGGCTCGCGCGGACCCTGCTGCGACTGAGGCCCGCCGACCCGGAGATCGAAGGCCTGCTGGCGCTGCTGCTGCTCCAGCACTCCCGCCGCGACGCGCGCCTCGACGGGGCCGGCGACCTCGTGCCGCTCGACGAACAGGACCGCACGCGCTGGGACCGCGCGGCGATCCGCGAAGGGCTCGCGCTCGTCGACACCGCGTTGCACCGCGGCTCCCCCGGTCCGTACCAGCTGCAGGCCGCCATCGCCGCGCTGCACGCGGCCGCGGCTTCGGCCGCCGACACCGACTGGCCGCAAATCGCTGCCCTGTACGGAGAACTGGCCAACCGCGTGCCGTCCGCGGTCGTGCAGCTGAACCGCGCGGTGGCCGTCGCGATGGCCGACGGGCCGGAAGCCGGCCTGGCCCTCGTCGACGCCATGGCGGGCGACCTCGGCGGTTACCACCTGCTGCCCGCGACCCGCGCGGACCTGTTGCGACGCCTCGGCCGGTTCGGCGAAGCCGCCGACGCGTACCGCGCGGCGCTCGCGTTGGCGGGCAACGAAGCCGACCGCCGGTTCCTCAGGCGGCGGTTGTCCGAAACCAGCCCGGAAACGGGTTCGGAAACGCAGTGAAGGGCGCCTCGGATCGAGGCACCCTTCAGCGATTCAACGGGTTCAGTTCAGGCCTTCGGCGGCCAGCAGCTGCTCGAACGGCAGCGACGTGAGCTCGTCGGTGACCGCCTTCTCCGGCGCCGCCTTCACCAGCTCCGCGAGCTCGCCGGCCGCGCGCTCGACGCGGCGCTGCAACGCGCCCGTCGCGCTGACGCTGCCCCAGTCCGACGAAGCGGCGTACACACCCGTCGCGACGGGATGGGCGCGCAGGTAGGCGAACAGCGGGCGCAGCGCGAAGTCGAGCACCAGCGAATGCCGCTCCGTGCCGCCGGTCGCGGCCAGCAGCACGGGTTTGCCCTCCAGCGCGTCCTTGTCCAGCACGTCGAAGAAGGACTTGAACAGCCCGCTGTACGACGCCGTGAACACCGGCGTGACGGCGATCAGGCCGTCGGCGCGCGTCACCGTGTCGACGACTTCCTTCAGGCTGGGGCCGGGGAAACCGGTCAGCAGGTTGTTGGTCACGTCCACGGCGGTGTCGCGCAGCTCGATCACCTCGACGACCGTGTCGGGGCCCAGCGCGGCGCGGGTCGCGTCCGCCAGCCGGTCGGCCAGCAGCCGCGTGGACGACGGCTGGCTCAACCCGGCGGTGACCACGGCGAGGGTGCGTGCGGTCATTTCGTCCTTCTTCCGAACGTGTCCTGGTGGGTCAGACGAGAGTTTCGGTGTGCTCAGGGGTCTCAGCGGTCTCAGCGGTCTCGGCAGCCTTCGCCGCCTCGGCCTCCCGCGCCGCCTTCAGCGACTCGTGGGTCGGCGCGTCGGGCACGTGCTTCGGGCGCATCGCCTCGAGCTCCTTGCGCAGCACCGGCACGACCTGCTCGCCCAGGAGGTCGAGCTGCTCCAGCACGGTCTTCAGCGGCAGGCCGGCGTGGTCCATCAGGAACAGCTGGCGCTGGTAGTCGCCGAAGCTCTCGCGGAAGGTCAGGGTCTTGTCGATGACTTCCTGCGGGCTCCCGACCGTGAGCGGCGTCTGGTCGGTGAAGTCCTCCATCGTGGGGCCGTGCCCGTACACGGGCGCGTTGTCGAAGTACGGCCGGAACTCGTTCCACGCGTCCTGCGACTTCGGCCGGATGAAGGCCTGCCCGCCGAGCCCGACGATGGCCTGGTCGGCCTTGCCGTGCCCGTAGTGTTCGTAGCGCTGGCGGTAGAAGCCGATCAGCTGCTGGTAGTGCTCCTTCGGCCAGAAGATGTTGTTGGCGAAGAAGCCGTCGCCGAAGTAGGCGGCCAGCTCGGCGATCTCCGGGCTGCGGATCGAGCCGTGCCACACGAAGGGCGGCACGCCGTCGAGCGGGCGTGGGGTCGAGGTGAAGCCCTGCAGCGGCGTGCGGAACTTGCCTTCCCAGTCCACCACGTCCTCGCGCCAGAGCCGGCGCAGCAGCGAGTAGTGCTCGAGGGTGAGCGGGATGCCCTGGCGGATGTCCTGCCCGAACCACGGGTACACGGGGCCGGTGTTGCCGCGGCCCAGCATGAGGTCCACGCGACCGTCGGCGAGGTGCTGCAGCATCGCGAAGTCCTCGGCGATCTTCACCGGGTCGTTCGTGGTGATCAGCGTCGTCGACGTCGAGAGCACGATCTTCTTCGTCTGCGCGGCGACGTAACCGAGCATCGTCGTGGGCGAAGAGGGCACGAAAGGCGGGTTGTGGTGCTCACCGGTCGCGAACACGTCCAGGCCGACCTCTTCGGCCTTGAGCGCGATCCGGACCATCGCCTTGATGCGCTCGTGCTCCGACGGCGTGGTGCCGTTGGTGGGGTCGGTCGTGACGTCGCCCACCGTGAAGATTCCGAACTGCATGACCGCTCCTCAGCCAGGTCGTTCGTGGTGCTGCCTTACTTGTCGGCACAACCACTTGCGTGGAAGATGTATTCCTTGGTGACCATACCGGTGACCTGGGCCACCCGCCGCCTCACACCCCTGAACCACGGGAGACTCGCCACACCGGGGCCGGAGCACGCGGAAGCTGTCGGGGTGTGCGGATATCCTGCAGTACGGTGTCGGCTCGGGGCAGCCCCGAACCCCCGCGAACGCCCAGGTGACTGGGTCCGCGGGCACCAGCCTGAAACACCGCCGTGCAGTGAGCCAAGATCCGGGAGAGCGACCTCGTGACTGCTGAGACTCTGTACGGGGCCGACGACCTGACGCACCTCGAGGGCCTTGAAGCGGTCCGCAAGCGCCCCGGGATGTACATCGGCTCCACCGACAGCCGTGGCATCAACCACCTGTTCTCGGAGATCGTCGACAACTCCACCGACGAGGGCGTGGCGGGCCACGCCACCCGCGTCGTCGTGACCATCCACGCGGACGGCAGCGTGCAGGTCGACGACGACGGCCGCGGCATCCCCACCGGCGTCCACGCGAAATCGGGCCTTTCCGGCGTCGAACTGGTGCTGACCCGGCTGCACGCCGGCGGCAAGTTCGGCGGCTCGGGGTACAAGACGTCCGGCGGTCTCCACGGCGTGGGCGCGTCGGCGGTCAACGCGCTGTCGCACCGCTTCGACATCACCGTGAAGCAGAGCGGCAAGGTGCACCAGATGTCGTTCGCGCACGGGGTGCCCGGCGTGTTCGACGGGCCGGGCCCCAAGGCCAAGTTCACCCGCCGCTCCGGCCTCAACCTCGCCGGCAAGATGAAGCGCGGCGAGCGCAGCGGCACGTCGATCCGCTACTGGTACGACGCGCGCTACTTCGAGACGGGCGCGGCACTCGACGTCGAAGGCGTGCGCGCGAAGCTGCGCAACACCGCGTTCCTCGTCCCGGGTGTCACGTACGTGCTGCGCACGGCCCTCGAGGACACGATCAACGAGGAGACCTTCCACTACCCGCACGGGCTCGTGGACATGGTCGATTTCCTCACGCCCGCGGGCGAAAAGCCGGTGTGCGGCACCCTCGTGATCACCGGCGAGGGCACGTACAAGGAGAACGCGGCCGACGCCAACGGCGTCATGCAGTCCAATGTGGAGCGCCACGCCGAGGTGGAGGTCGCGCTGCGCTGGGGCACCGGCTACGAGCGCACCGTGGAGTGCTTCACCAACACCATCCGCAACGTGCACGGCGGCACGCACCGGCGCGGATTCGACCGCGCCGTCACGCGCGCGCTGCAAGACGCGATCGGCAAGACCCGCGGGCTGCTCAAGCCCAAGGAGGACCCGCCCACGCTCGAAGACGTGCTCGAAGGCATGACCGCCGTGATCCACGTGCGGCTGCCCGAACCGCAGTTCACGTCGCAGACCAAGGACGAGCTGTCCACGGCCGGCATCACGCGCGTGCTCCAGGGCATCGTCGACAAGCACGTGAAGGCGTGGGTCGACGACCGCAAGACCAAGTCCGAGGCGAAGGTCGTGCTGCAGAAGGTGGTCGACGCCGCGCGCGTGCGGCTGACCCAGAAGCAGCAGAAAGACGCCGCGCGGCGCAAGACGGCGCTCGAGGGCGCGGCGATGCCGCCGAAGCTCGTCGACTGCCGCACCACCGGCGTCGCGCGCAGCGAGCTGTTCCTGGTAGAGGGTGACAGCGCGCTCGGGTCGGCCCGCATGGCGCGCGTGTCGGAGTACCAGGCGCTGCTGCCGCTGCGCGGCAAGATCCTCAACGTGCAGAAGGCGTCACTCGGCGACACGCTGAAGAACGCCGAGATCGCGTCGATCGTGCAGGTGCTCGGCGCGGGCACCGGGCGCACGTTCGACCTGTCGACGATGCGCTACGGCCGCGTGATCCTGATGGCCGACGCCGACGTCGACGGCTCGCACATCCGCACGCTGCTGATCACCCTGTTCGCGAAGTACATGCGCCCCGTGATCGAGGACGGCCGGCTGTACGCGGCGATGCCGCCCCTGCACAAGCTCGTCACGAAGGGCCGCAACCCGGAAACGCACTTCACCTTCACGCAGCGGGAGATGGAGCAGAAGTTCGCCGAACTCGAGAAGGCGGGCAAGAACATCGTCACCCCGGTGCCGCGGTTCAAGGGCCTCGGCGAGATGGACGCCGACGAGCTGTGGGAAACCACCATGAACCCCGCGACCCGCTCCGTGCGCCGCATCACCATGGACGACGCCGAAGCCGCCGAGGGCGCGCTGGAACTGCTGATGGGCGAGAAGGTCGAACCCCGGCGGAACTGGCTCGTCGCCTCGTCGGACCGAGTCGACCGCGAAGCCATCGACGTCTGAGTTTTTTCGTAGCTACCAAGGAGTTCTGCCGTGGCACGCCGCAAAGGCACCACCACCAAGGTCGATCCCAGCGCGTTCGACTCCCCCGGTGCGAACGTCTTCGACAACTCGCTGAAGACCGAGATCGAAGACTCCTACTTGGAGTACGCGTACTCAGTCATCCACTCGCGCGCCCTCCCGGACGCGCGCGACGGGCTGAAGCCGGTGCACCGCCGCATCCTGTACTCGATGAACGAGAACGGCTACCGGCCGACGCACGCGTACGTGAAGTCCTCGCGCGTCGTAGGGGATGTGATGGGCAAGTACCATCCACACGGTGACGTCGCGATCTACGACGCCATGGTGCGGCTGGCACAGGACTTCTCGCTCAACGTGCCTCTGATCGACGGGCACGGCAACTTCGGATCCCCGGACGATGGCCCGGCAGCGTCGCGGTACTGCGTCGTCGGCGACACCCGGGTCCGGCTCGCCGATGGATCCAGCCCGCGCATCGGCGACTTGGTGAACCTGCCCGCCGATTCCGAGGCCGACGCCGACTTCGAGGTGCTGGACAAGGACGGCAAGGCGGTCCGGGTCGACAAGGTCTTCAACTCCGGCGAGCACCCCACCGTCCGGATCACCACGAAGTCCGGGTTCTCGTTGCAGGGCAGCGAAAACCACCCGGTGCTGTGCCTCGAAGCACCCATGGGCGTCCCGATGTTCCAGTGGCGCCAGCTCGACGAGGTCAAACCGGGCACCGTGGTGTGTCTCGCGCGCAACGCGTGGACCCAGGTCGTCCCGACCTCGCGGGAGTACAACCTCGGCGTGCTCGCCGGGGCCTGGGTCTCCGAAGGTTTCGCCAGTGAAAACCGCGCCGGGTTCAACAACACCGACAAGCACTTCTTCGACGAGGTGCTTTACGCGTACGACCAGGTCGTGGGCGGCAGGCGTTACCTCTCCGAACGGCAGACCCGGCGCGACCGCAAGCAGGTGTTCGAGCTGGATGTCCAGGACTACGCCGGCGGTATGGACGCGTTCCGGGAAAGCCCGCTGCGCGAGTTCATCGACAGCAAGGCCCGGGACAAGTTCGTGCCCGAGTTCATCTGGAAGGGTGACCCCGGACTCAAGCGAGCGTTCCTCATGGCCACCTTCGAAGGCGATGGTGGCTGCCGCGTCGCGCTCGACGGTTTCACGATCCAGTACACCAGCTACAGCGAACAGCTGGCCGACGAGCTCCAGGAGATGCTGGCGGAGTTCGGCGTCATCGCGGTGCATCGCCAGTACACGCGGCCGAGTGGCTCGGTCGAGCACCGGCTGGTCGTGTCCGGTCTGCGCAATGTCCGCGCGTTCGCGGAGCGGGTCGGCTTCCTGAAGACGAAGCAGGCCAAATTGCAAAGCCTGCTGAGCCGGTCAGTCCTGCGGCCACACCGGCTCAGCAGCGACCGGGTGCCGTTCGTCGCCGACTACGTCCGCGGCGCGCTCGACTTCGACCGCCGAGGCAGCGGGCGCAAGTGGCTGACCCAGCACAACTTCGATCGGGTCGAGCGCTGGGAAACCGAGCGGCTGCGGATCATCGACCGGATCAAGGACACCGAGATCCTCGCCACGATCCTGCCGATCATGGACTCGGGTTACCGCTTCGAGGAGATCACCGAAGTCGAGGCCTGTGATCCGGCCGAGGTCTACTCGGTTCGAGTGGTCACGGAGGATCACTCGTTCCTCGCCGGTGGCTTCATCAACCACAACACCGAAGCACGCATGTCGCCCGAGGCGATGCAGCTCGTCGGCGAGCTGGGCGAGGACACGGTCGACTTCCGGCCGAACTACGACGGCTCGCTGGAGGAGCCGTCGGTGCTTCCGGCGGCGTTCCCGAACCTGCTCGTCAACGGCACGTCCGGCATCGCCGTCGGGATGGCGACGAACATGATCCCCCACAACCTCGGCGAGGTCATCGCGGCGGCGCGGTGGCTGATCACGCACCCGACGGCGACGCTCGACAAGCTGATGGAGTTCGTGCCCGGCCCCGACCTGCCGACTGGCGGCAAGCTGTTGGGGCTGGACGAGGTGCGCCGCGCCTACGAAACGGGCCGGGGCGTCGTGCGGATGCGCGCGAACGTCGAGACCGGGCCGCTGGAGGGCAGCCGCGGGCGGCAGGCGATCACCGTGACCGAGCTGCCGTACGGGGTGGGCCCGGAGAAGGTGATCGAGAAGATCACCGACGAGGTCAACAAGTCGAAGCGGCTCACGGGCATCGCCGACGTCAAGGACCTGACCGACCGCGAGAACGGCACGCGGCTGGTGATCGAGTGCAAGGTGGGCGTGAACCCGCAGGCGCTGCTGGCGGACCTGTACCGGCTGACGCCGCTGGAGCAGTCGTTCGGCATCAACAACCTGGTGCTCGTCGACGGGCAGCCGCAGACGCTCGGGCTCAAGGAGCTGCTGGAAGTCTTCCTGCGGCACCGCTACGACGTGGTCACGCGGCGCACCCGCTACCGGCGCCGCAAGCGGGAGGAGCGGCTGCACCTGGTCGACGGCCTGCTGATCGCGCTGCTGAACATCGACAAGGTCATCAAGCTCATCCGCGAAAGCGAAAACGCGCAGGCCGCCAAGGACGGCTTGATGACGCGCTTCAAGCTTTCGGAGCTCCAGGCGACCTACATCCTGGACACGCCGCTGCGCCGCCTGACCAAGTACGACCGGCTGGAGCTGGAGGCGGAGCAGGAGCGGCTGCGCGAGGAGATCGCGGAGCTGACGAAGATCCTCGACGACGAGTCGGTGCTGAAGAAGCTCGTCTCGAGCGAGCTGGCGAAGATCGCGAAGGACTTCCCGACCGAGCGCCGCACCGCGCTGATCGACGGGGACCTCAAGGAGGTGCTGGCGGCGTCCAAGCCGTCCGGGCCGCTGGAGGTCGCCGACGACCCGTGCCAGGTCATCCTGTCGGCCACCGGCCTCGTCGCCCGCACGGCGGCGGAGTCGGAGGAGGCGACGGAGACGCGGCGGCGCAACGGCCGCGTGAAGCACGACGCCGTCGCGGCCGTGGTGCACACCACCGCGCGCGGGCAGGTGCTGCTCGTGACCAGTCGCGGGCGCGCGTTCAAGACCGACGTGCTGCCGTTGCCGGTGCTGCCGGAGCAGGCGGGCACCGTCTCGCTGCGCGGCGGCATGGCGGCACGCGAATTGGTGCCACTGGAGAAGGGTGAGCGCGTGGTCGGCGTCGCCCCGCTCGGTGAGCAGGCGGCCGGGTCGCCGGGCCTGGCGGTGGGCACGCGCGCCGGGGTGGTGAAGGTGGTCGCGCCGGAGTGGCCCGTGCGCTCCGACGAGTTCGAGATCATCACGCTCAAGGGCGACGACGAGATCATCGGCGTCACGTGGCTGACGGACGGCAACGAGACTCTGGCGTTCGTGTCGTCGGACGCTTCGCTGCTGCGGTTCGCCTCGTCGCTGGTGCGGCCGCAGGGCCTGAAGGGCGGCGGTATGGCGGGCATCAACCTGTCCGCGGGTGCGTCGGCGGTGTTCTTCGGTGCCGTCCGCACGGACGACGACGAGCACGGCGAGCCGCTGGTCGTCACCGCGACGGGGCAGTCGGTGAAGGTCACGCCGTTCAGCGAGTACCCGGCGAAGGGCCGCGCCACCGGCGGCGTGCGAGCGCACCGCTTCCTCAAGGGTGAGTCCGCCGTCGGCGTCGCCTGGATCGGCCCGCGCCCGGCCGGCGCGGCCCGCAACGGCGACCCGGTGGAACTTCCTGAGGTGGACCTCCGCCGCGACGGTTCGGGCCACGCCCACCCCGGCCCGGACGTCGTGGGCCACACCATCGAGCGAGACTGACCTCGGCGGTTCAGGGGCACTTCACCGGCAGGTGGGGTGCCCCCTTTTCGTCCCGCTCGATCGTGTGATGCGCTATATATCGTCTTGCGATACATTGGAGTGGTCTCGACCCGTGGCCTCGGCGGAAAGGAGCCGGCGTGACCCCGTTGGAAGAGCGCTACCGGCGCCTCGCCCGGCTGCTCCCCCGCTACTACCGCGACGACTGGGAAGACGACATGGTCGCGACCTTCGTCGACTCCACGGTGGACACTTCCGACGACCCCGAATACGACCTCGATTACGGCCGCCCGGACGTGCGCGAGATCGCCAGCGTCCTCGCCGCCGTCAGGCTCCGCCTCAGCTCCGACGGTCCCCGCCGCTACGCCGCCGCCGGCACCGTCACCCGCTACCTCGCCCTGGCCGGGGTGTGTTTCCAGGCGTCCCTCGCGCTCATCACCGGCGTGCTGCGCCTGACCTGGCCGCCGCCCCTCGTCCGCGACGCGCCGACCCCGGCTCTCGTCTTTGCCCTGCTCTGGCTGCCCGCCCTGGGTTTCCTCCTGGGCGAGCGCCGGGGCTACGCGCTGGTCTTCGCCGCACTGGCGACCGTCGGCACCGAATTGCAGCTGCCGGGCAACGCGGACCTGCTGATCCTGCAATTGGCCACCCTGCTCTTCGTCGCCGTCCACCCGCGCCCCGCGACCGTCCACACGCGACTGTGGCTCGTCGCCTGCCCGGCCACCGCCATCGTCGCCTTCCTGACGCAGCTGCCGGGCCTCACCGGCAACGCCAACGTGGCCGCCGCGATCACCGTCCTGGCCGGCCTCGCCCTCCTCGGCCCGGCCCCGACGGCGGCCCGCGCTGCCTGGCTCACCGCGGCGGCCGTGGTCGTGATCGCCGAGCTGACCGCCCAGCCCACCCTTCCCCCCGAGTTCGTCCCGGTCAGCTTCGTCCTGATCGCCGCACTCGTCGTGGTGGGTGCTGCCCTGGCTCTGCGCATCGGCCTGCACCGCTCGCGGCGAAGGCGCGCGAACGCGGTGGGGTGACTGATCAATCGGGGCGCTCTCGAACGCCGCGCTGCTGGCGATCTAGCTGTATTGCCCGGTGAGGTTGGGGACGCGGGTGGCGGGTGGTTGGCCTGCGAGTGCGGTGTGGCCGCGGTGGTGGTTGGGCGGATTCGTGAGGTGGTCGCAACGGTGCTGGTCATTGTGTTGGTGTGATGACTGTAGCGAGGCGTCGGGCTGGTGTTGACCAGCCAAGGCATTTGCGGGGGCGGTTGTTGATTTCCGCGGCGACTGCGGCGAGGTGTTCGGCGGTGTGGGCAGCGAGGTTGCTGCCCTTGGGAAAGTACTCGCGCAGCAAGCCGTTGAGGTTCTCGTTGGAACCGCGCTGCCAGGGACTGCCTGGTTGGCAGAAGTAGACCGGGACGTTGGTGGCTGTGGTGAACTCATGATGGCGTCCCATTTCGCCACCTTGATCCCAGGTCAGGGTGCGTCGCAGGGCAACGGGCAATGTGGAGAATGCCCGGATGAGCGCGGCGCTGACATCTGCGGCGGTATGGCCCGTGGGGAGATGGAGCAGGACCGCGTAGCGGGTGGTGCGCTCGATCAAGGTGCCGATTGCGGATTTGTTGTGTTTGCCGGTGATCAGGTCACCTTCCCAGTGGCCCGGCACGGCCCGGTCGTCTGCCTCGGCTGGCCGTTTGCTGATCGCTTGTCCTGGCTGGATGAAGTGTGTGGCTCGCTCGTCACCGCGCCGGCGGCGTTTGCGTCGGATCCGGCCACTGCGCAGCGGTCGTTCCGGCGCTGCCCGCACCAGGAGATGATCGGGCGAGTAGAGGGCCCGGTAGATCGTCTCGTGACACGACCTCATACCGGGCTGATCCGGGAACACGGCCGGTAGAGTGCGGGTGATCTGCTCCGGACTCCACCGCAACCACAGACGCGACTGCACGTAATGCCGTAGTGCCTGGTCGGTCGCCAGCTTGCCGGGGGTGGAGCGGGCGCGACGGTCCCGGGCGCGCTGCTGCGCTCGGTGCGGGTGATAGGTGCCGGTGATCGGGTCACGATTGCGGCGGATCTCCCGACTGATCGTCGACGGGCTCCGGCCCACCTCGGCAGCGATGGCGCGGATGCCCAGTCCGGCAGCCCAGTGGTCTGCGATAGCGATGCGTTCGTCTTCGGACAAGAACCGTGTCGAGATCTCGACGGTCGGCACGATCGGCGCGTAGGTACGCGTCGTGCCGTTAGGCCCCGCGACCGAGCGACCGTATCGCCACCGGACACCGGTCCCGCGCGAGACCCCAACGATCCGGCACACCTCCGCGTTACTCATCCCCTCAGCCATCAGGCGAAGATAATGATCACGCTTCTCGGTCAACGGCAACGAGCCCGACAACCCCGCAGGACGACAAGGCGGAACCACGGCGACTCCCTCATACCGCAGCCGTTGCAACCACCTCTAGAACCCGCCTGTTTGTCAAGCTGTGGCGGTGGTGGGTGTTGGTGGTGAGTCGACGCTGGTTTGGCGGGGAAGGTTGGCGTAGATCTCGCGGGCGATGTAGCGCTTGAGGCAGCGGATGATCTCGCGTTTGCTGAGGCCTTCGGCTGTGCGGCGTTCGATGTAGTCGCG